>CAJMSX010000037.1 GCA_905216195.1 uncultured bacterium | reverse complement strand
TTTCTCGTTCCACCATTTTCTTTCTTCGATAAACGATCTTCTCAAATCACTTAATTCCTGCCACATAGCTTTTTTATCAATCTTACGACCCCACCCCTTTTTAGATTAATAAAAAAACTAAGTAAACATTAAGTAAGGCAAAGAAAGACACGGAAACTTTTTGGAGCTGCATTTTTTCCTCAAATTTCTATACCTGTTCAGAACGATGAAATTAAACATCGTTTTTATCCGTTTTTTTATTATTATTGCATATTATAAATTCTCTGTTATGGAAAAAACGATCATTACCCTCGGAAGACAGTTTGGCAGCGGAGGCCGGGAAATCGGGAAAAAATTAGCGGCCCGTCTCCACATCGATTACTACGACAAAGAACTCCTGCAATTGGCCGCTAAAGAAAGCGGACTCTGTACCGAACTTTTCGAAAAAGCCGACGAGAAAACCTCTGTCAGTCTTTTACAGGCTTTCGCGATGGGTTTTTCTATGAACGGGGTTATCTTTCAACCGGGAGATTATTTTACCGATGCTACTCTTTTCAGAGTACAATCCGACGTAATCCGGAAAATTGCCTCGGAAAAATCCTGTGTTATTGTGGGAAGATGCGCCGATTACATTTTAAGCGAAGAAAAAAGCTGTACGAATATTTTCATTCACGCTTCTCAGGAAAGCCGCATAGCCCGTATCCTCCGTCAAAATCCGATGTCAGAAAAAGAAGCTCTGGAAGTCATCCGTAAAGCCGATAAAACCCGGGCTACTTATTACAACTATTACACCGACAAGACGTGGGGAGCTGCCGCTTCCTATCATCTCTGCATCGATTCTTCAGTCGCGGATACGGACGAGATCGTCGATTTTATCAAAACGTTCGTAGAAAAAAGGCATCGGCACTAGTCGGCTGTTCCGGAAAGAAACGGCTTACCAGAAAGAAAAAAAGGAGAGGGAGTAAGGGAAATCATTTTTTCCCGGACGTTTTTTTCCCGGCAGGAAGAAAATTTTCACCGGTAATTACATTTTTTCCGGTTTTTTCTTCTAATTCTTTGCGTGCATGTCCGGCAATATGTCCCCCTTTCTCTGCCGAAAACACATTTTCTTCATATCCCGTAGCCTGACGACATTCGGCAATCTGCCGGGCCGACATTTCAGCCAAAGCCATAAAAATCAGTTCGGCTTCAGTCATATGGTCCCGTAAATTCTGACTTTTCAGGCCTTTTAATTCTTTATGTTCTTTTACCGTCAAACGGCTCCATCCTTCATGGACAATATTGGTCAATAAACGATATTCTTCACTTTCTTCAATTCCGTGTTCTCCCCAATATTCAGTAAGCCGATGCCGGGTTTCCTGACTCATCATGCGCTGTAATATCCATTTATCACTTCTTCCCATGCGCCTCCAATTTTCCAACGCCCGGTCCATACTGCGCTCCGGATCGTTGATCTCCCGCACTCTTTCCTGACCGGCCTCCGCTAACCAAACCTTCAGTAACTCCGCTTTATCAGAAGACAATTCCAGAATAAAACGAAAAAGCTGTTTCAGATCCACCAGATCCGTCCATCGTAATTTCCCGTCGGCCGAAAGCAATTTTGCCCGCTTATAAACGGCAAAGATAGCGGGATTGACTTTAATCAATCTCTTTTTCAACCCATTCCAATACTTCCGGGGATGCCGGCTGTCTGAAAAAACCGAAACCGCATCCACAGCAGAAAAAAACCATTTTTCTTCTTTTTCGTCCCATATGGACCGCACTCCGGCCTCTTTCAGGTTTTTAATTATATCCTTCGGTTTCATACCTTTCCTATTTACCTCGGTTTACGATACCGTTTCCCGATTAGTTCGCTTCCCGCCGCTTCTTGCGGATTTTTCTTCCGGCGTTTTTCAGCTTTTTGTTTTATCTTTGTACAACGAACCAATTCCTTTTCCGAGATGAAAATGTGTATAGCCGAAAAACCGAGTGTGGCCAAAGAAATCGCCCATATATTGGGAGCCCGTACCCGCAAAAACGGTTATCTGGAAGGAAACGGTTATTGGGTGACCTGGACCTTCGGGCATCTTTGCAGCCTTCAGGAACCGAACGAATATACGGAAAAATGGAAAGCCTGGAACCTGGGCTTGCTTCCTATGATTCCCTCTAAATTCAGGATCAAATTGATCGAGGACGAAGGCATTAAAAAACAATTTACTATAATCGAGGAATTGGTATCCCAGGCAGAAATGGTGATCAATTGCGGAGATGCCGGACAAGAAGGGGAATTGATTCAAAGGTGGGTACTGACTAAAGCCAAATGTAAAGTTCCTGTCAAACGCCTGTGGATATCCTCCTTAACAGAAGAAGCCATAAAAGAAGGATTCGATCACCTGATGGATTCCCGGGATTTCGATACTCTTTACGCCGCCGGTTCCGCACGGGCTATCGGAGATTGGCTTTTGGGGATGAATGCCACCCGGGCCTATACCCTCAAATACGGCAACGGAAAAAATGTATTGTCCATCGGCAGAGTCCAGACGCCCACTCTGGCTTTAATAGTGGAACGCCAGAAAGCGATCGAAAATTTTATACCCGAAATCTATTGGGAAATCAAAACCGACTACCGGGGAGGAATTTTTTCCTGTCTCCGCGGACGTTTTAATAAAAAAGAAGAAGCAGAGGCTTTACTGGAAAAAATTCGGTCTGTAGAACTGGAAATTACAGGTGTGGAGCGCAAAAAAGCTATGGAACATCCTCCGAAACTGTTTGACCTGACTTTACTGCAAGTAGAATGTAACCGGAAATATGCCCTGACGGCAGAATCCACATTAAAAATCATACAGTCCCTGTATGAAAAAAAACTGACCACTTATCCCCGGGTGGATACCAACTTTCTACCCAACGACCAATATGCTAAAGTACCCGCTATATTGAAAGGTTTGAAACCCTATGAGGCTCTTGTCAAGCCCATATTGCAAGAGAATAAAATACGGAAATCCGCTAAAGTCTTCAACGATAAAAAAATTACGGATCACCATGCCATTATCCCTACCGGCGTATTTTCTTATGATCTCAGCCCGGATGAAAAACGGGTTTACGACCTGGTAGCCCGGCGTTTTATCGCCGTATTCTATCCTGATTGTGAGATTGCCAACACCACTGTAACGGCCAAAATAGGAGAAGAGGCCTTCAAAGCAACGGGGAAACAGATACTCGAGCCTGCATGGCGGGTGGTATTTCCGACAGCAAACAACAAACAGAGCGAAGAGAACGTATTGCCTGTTTATACCCAAGGAGAACACGGTCCCCATACTCCCGGAATTCAGGAAAAAGAAACCCAGCCTCCCAAATACTATACCGAAGCGGATTTATTGAGAGCTATGGAAACTGCGGGGAAGCAGGTAGAAGACGAAGAGTTACGCGATCTCCTGAAAGAAAACGGCATTGGACGGCCTTCTACCCGTGCAGGTATCATCGAAACTTTGCAAAAGCGACACTATATCCGTAAAGAAAAAAAACGTTTACTGGCTACTCCCACCGGAATAGAATTGATAGAAACTCTGCAGAATGATCTGCTGAAATCGGCAGAACTAACGGGACAATGGGAAAAAAAACTCCGGATGATCGAACAAGGTACTTACGATGTCCAGGGTTTTATGGAAGAACTCAAAACCATGGTAAACGAAATCGTACACCGGGTGAAATATGCCCAAGCCAAAACCATTGCCTCAGCGGAACCCGATTCTGCTGCTCCTTCTCCGCTAACCCCGGCTCGAGATGCCCAAACCGACCCGGCGCCCGAACTGGTATGCCCCAAATGCAAAAGCGGCCGTATCCTCAAAGGGAAAACCGCCTGGGGCTGTTCTTTGTACAAGAAATCCTGCGACTTTCTGATCCCTCTCGAAATAGAAGGGAAAAAAATAACCCGCAAATCCCTAGAATCCTTGATAAAAAAAGGAAAAACCTCTGTATTATCCGGCTTTCGGGATCAGGAGGGGAACCGGTTCAGCGCCAAACTGAAACTAGACCCGGACTATCGGGTTTCCCTGGAAAAAGACGCCTGAAGAAGTCCGCTCTTCCGGACTTCCTCTCTTTAATCAGTAACCGCGGGCCTTTAGTTTTTCCTGTATCTTACCACCCAATTGCATCCCCCATTGCTGTCCGATCAGCATGCATTCCTGAGTAATTTGAGGAACCGCTTTACCGAATTTTTTTCCCGCCGGAGTCTGGTAAAAAGCGATAATCGCCTCCAAATCTTTTACGGTCAAGTATTTTTGATAGACAGGAACCAACATCTCGACCAGTTCATCATAAGCCGTTTTATTCAATTCCTCTTCCAGCTCCCTCCAATCTTTTTCAGAAACAGCAGCATACTGCGGCCTCAGCATTTGAAGCATCCGAGGGACCAACACCTTATAAGTTTCCATACTCCCGGAAACGGACATCAACTCGGTTAACACCGTTTTGTAATCTTTTTCTTCCGTTGCTTGAGTACTCGTCACCAATACAAACGAAAGGAGGATACACCATACTAATTTTTTCATCTTTTTTCAATGGTTTTAAAAACTAAATTGTAACCGTCCCTGAACGAAATGAAACGCTTCCTGGCCATGCACCGCATACTTATCGGTCTGTACATAGGTGTAATTTAACCGGAGGGTTACGTATTTATTTAAATAATAATTCATTCCTAAAGAAAGATCCTGCTCTTTTCCACCCATAATTTCACAACTCCGGTCATTCAGATCGGTCACATTGTAGCGAAACAAGATTTCCAGATTTCGGGGATCCGGATTCTTTACCCATCCTTGCGACTGCAGATAACGATATTGACGATTCCCGAACACTAAATAACCCAATTGCACATAAACCCCTTTTCCGGTGTAATTTCTGTTCCCGGCTCTGTTAATATGAGCTACCAGACATTCACTTTGTAAATAAGCACCCCGGTATATAAGAATGACATCAGCACCTCCGCGCCATTGATTGATCATCTCCGTTACCGTAGCACCGATAAAACGATTGACATCCTTATTCAATACCTGTGTAGGAATTCCCGCTTTATATTTCCATTCTTTTCTTTCTGCCCGGTCATGAGCACTAAAACGGGCAGACAGCCCCAGATGTACCAGTTTCTCTGCATCATATACCGGCCTGCCTACTACTTTTCCGGTTAGCGTATAGCCTTCATCCAACCCTTTGCCGTTATCTATGTCTCCATCGCTGAAAATACCGGCCGAAACGGTAACAGGCCGATTATCGTAACAATAACTCAATCCCAGCTTCCGTCTGTCTCCGAAAGCCATATTGGTGACCGACATCGTCATCATTCTATAATCCGTCGTCGCTACCCGGTTTTCAATACCGAATAATTCAAAATAATGTCCGGCTTTAATCAGATGATTTCCTTGTTGATAAGAGACATAGATATCTTTTAGAGAAACTTTACTGTCATTATAACCTACTTCGATACGCCCCTGCCAATTTTCTAAGAAACGCACCACAGTCCCTAAACGGACATCATTTATGACCACCCCATTTCCTAATTTCGTCGAATCACTCTGAAAAATTCCGCCGTCAAACAGCACCCGTCCGATCACCCTCCACTCGAAATTATTTTCTGCGGATTTTACAAACCCCTGCGCACTCCCGCTTTCTGTTATACCCCAATAAATAATTAAAAATAAAACAAATACCCTTCCTCGCATTATTTTCCCCTTACTGGATTAGTAATTACAGCAAATATCCATTGGCCTTTCCGATAGCTTCCTGTATATTGCTGCATATATTTTCCTTCCCGATCTTGTCTGCCAATCCGGATTTCTCCAACACTTTCCGTACCTGCTCATTGACACCCGACAAAACCATCCGGATTTTTTCCTTTTCCGAAAGGCGGTAAAGACTTTCCAGGTTATGTAACCCCGTCGTATCCATAAACGGAACCTTCCGCATCCGAATGATGCGTACCTGAGGCTTATCTCCCAAAACCTTCATACATTCGTCGAATTTATTCGCTATTCCGAAAAAGAAAGGACCGTCGATTTCGTAAACTTCCACCCCTTTTTTTAAATCCAGTTTTTCTTCTTCCCGGTATATCTCTCCTTCCGAAGAAAGGTCAATCTGATCTTTCACTACCGATACCCGGGTGGTTTCGGTCATTCGCTTCATAAATAACAACATCGCCAGCAACAACCCCAGTTCTATAGCAATGGTCAAATCAAAAATCACGGTCAATAAAAAAGTAGTAAGCAATACGGCTACATCCGAGGTGGAATTCTTCAGTAAAGAACGGAAAGTACGCCATTCACTCATATTGTACGATACAATCACCAATACACCTGCCAGGCAAGCCATCGGGATATGTTTGGTGAGAGGTCCCAAAAAAAGCAAAATCAGTAATAAAACCACGGCATGTATGATCCCCGCTACCGGAGAACGTCCGCCATTGTTAATATTGGTCATGGTACGCGCTATAGCCCCGGTTGCCGGAATTCCCCCGAAAAAAGGAACTACGATATTAGCGGCTCCCTGTGCGATCAATTCCGTATTGGAATTGTGCTTATCTCCGGTAACCCCGTCCGCCACCGTAGCCGAAAGCAAAGATTCGATCGCCCCGAGAATAGCTATGGTAAATGCCGCAGGCAAAAGCATATGAATCGTATTCATATTTAAAGAAGGCATGGCGGGTTGAGGCAAGGCTGCCTGAATCTGAAACCGGTCACCTATGGTCTCTATTCCGCTTAATCCGGCATATTTTTTCAGTAAATAAACAGCCAGAGTCATCACGATAATAGCGACCAAAGACCCCGGAATTTTTTTAAACAGTTTAGGGGTAATCACGATAATCAGTATACTGGAAACCCCGACTAAAGCCGCTCCTCCGTTCACCGTACCGGCACTTTTGAAATAAGCGTACCATTTCGAAATAAAATCGGCAGGAACCGTTTCCATACTCAAACCGAAAAGATCTTTCATCTGGGTCGTGAAAATCGTCAGGGCAATGCCGCTGGTAAAGCCTACGATAATGGGATAAGGTATAAATTTAATTACCGTTCCCAATTTCAAAGCTCCCATCATCAACAACATAATTCCTGCTATTACCGTAGCAACCGCCAAGCCCTCGAAACCGAACTCCTGAATAATGCCGTATACCACTACGATAAATGCACCGGTAGGACCTCCGATCTGAACGGTACTTCCTCCCAAAAAAGAAATAATAAATCCGGCAAGAATAGCAGTGATCAAACCTTGTTCCGGACTAACCCCTGAGGCTATACCAAATGCAATGGCCAAGGGAAGCGCCACAATGCCGACAATGATACCCGCCATCAAATCCGTGAAGAATTTTTCCCTGTTATAATTTTTCAGTACAGCAAATAATTTAGGCTGAAAATCGAATTTTTTCTTCATGACGCACTCAATTGTAAGGAGCTGCAAAATTACATAAAAAAAACTAAAAAGAAAGCGTTCTGGCCTCAAACGATTTCAAAAACGTTTTCTTCGGATAGCAGGTAAATCCCTTTTATATTCAGGAAGCGGTCCGATTAAGAAGAAAAATACCGATGTACAAAACGGTTATAGACCATTCGGTCTTTTTGTTTCTCATTCCGATACATGAAACATTTTTCCTGTCCGGCGGTTTCCATGCTTTTGCGCCTGCATCCTCCTCCGCATAAAGGTGCGATACGACATTCATAACAAGCTTTTCGGTTGAATTTGGCATGATTCCAGCGATTCAGAAGTTCTTTATCCCATTCGATAACCCCCTCTTCGTTTAAAGTTCCCATTTTATTGCTTTCCGTAAATCTTCCGAAAGTACATTTGTAAACCTGACCGTTAGCATGGACGACGGCCTCATTTTTTTGATCGGCAGGACAAGCAGAGGGGAAAAGCTTATTCCGGTCTACAACCGCAAATCCCCTCTCCCTGAAAACAGACTGTAATTTTCTGCTTACTCCCACCTCCCTCGTCAAAACACAATCCTCCCATATCCGGTGAAAATCGACCCGGAACAATTTGCCGAAAACAGTCTGCAGCCTTTCGAGATCGGAAATCATTTCCGGGATGTGCCGGAAATTACCGGTCGTATAATTTACGCGTAAAACTACAGGAACCCCATTTTCCAATAAATTCTGCATATTGGATAGGATGCGGTCGTAGGAGCCTTGCCGGGAAGAGGTAAACCGGATGTTATCCTGCTCTTCCCGGCACCCCTCCCAGGTAACCTGAAACGAATTTACTGGAAAAGCCTTCAAATCCCGGATGATATGCGGATCCAATGCATAAGCGTTAGAAATAAAAGAAATTTCAGAATGGATATTTCTCCGTTTGCATACTTCAGTAAAATAAGACATCATAGGCAAAACTACGTCCTGCCAACACAACAAAGGCTCCCCCCCGGAAAAGTTCAGCGAAAAATAACGAAGTTCCGTATGTGCCATACGGTCGATAAATAATAAAATCCGTCTGACGATCTCTTCGGGCATACGTAAAGGCTTTGTATGTTTTTCATAACAGTGCCAACACTGGAAATTACACTCCGTAGTCGGATGAACAGTCAGCATATAAGCTTGCTTATTTTCTTGCGCTTGCCCGATCTTTGCTTTACATAATTCCAGCTCATCCGTCTCCTCCCGGACGATACACCCTCCCTCTTCCAGTTTACGGTATAAACTCTCATATTTTTCTAACAAAAAAGCGGGATCGAGAGTCAAAATCTTTCTTAAACGATAAGGAAGCAAAACGAAACAGTCGGACAAAGCATTATACACAACGCATGCCTGAGCGGAAATGTCGATAACGGTATTGTATCGGCTGTATTTCATAAGCTTGTAATTTTATTGGAGTGGCCCTACAGAACCTGGATTCCATCCTTATTTTCCCTAAGGTGCTAAAACACATAGAGATCTTATAAATTGATTTTTCTATTTCTATTCAGTCTGTATTTATACAAATAAAAACATTATTTTTATAATATACAATTTTTTAAAACAAAAATCAACTTTTAACAATCCAAATTTATTTGATCCCACTTTTTCAGTATGTTTTTTCTTTCCTGGAAAGGGCTTCTTTTCAGAGAGATTCGCCATAAAATCCAGGGGGGCAGGAAAATTATTCCGCCATTTTCACTATTTTTGCTTCAATTACAATTTCCCATGAACCAACAAGTAGTAGAAGCAACGATAAAAAATCTACAACTCAATCATTTTGAGGTTTTTCCGGCTCAAAATACCCGGGAAGCACAGCAGATTTTCCTACAGGATTTATTGCCCGCCCTCCATCCGGAAACGGTAAGCTGGGGCGATTCCGAAACCCTGAAGGCGACCGGAATATTGGAAATACTGGAAAAAAATCCGGAGATAACCCTTATTCGCACTTTCGGACCCGGTATGAGCCGTAAACAAAAGTTTTACCGGAGGCGCTTAGCTTTACAGGCCGATTTGTTCCTGACGGGAAGCAATGCCATTACCCGCAAAGGCCAATTGGTCAACCTGGATATGATGGGTAACCGGATTGGGGGTATCACTTTCGGACCCAAGCAAGTGGTTTTGTTCGTGGGCATCAATAAGATCGTGGAAGACCTGGAAGCGGCTATGCATCACATCCGTTCCTGGACTGCGCCCCAGAATATCCTGAGGCATGAAGGATTTAATACGCCTTGCAGGAAAACGGGGACTTGTATGGATTGCCGAAGTCCTTTTCGCATCTGTAACACCTGGGCGATCACTGAAAAATCTTTTCCCCCGGGACGAATTAAAATCATACTGATTTATGAAAAACTGGGATTATAAATCAAAGTATATTCTATTCTCCGGTATCCGGAGCATTCTTAATTAGGAAAGAAGTGTCCCGTCCCGGTAGTAAATATAGTTTTTTACGGAAAGAGTTTTTTACGTCTGTTGCGATTTCCCTGAAATACCGGAATTACCGGCTGTATTTGGGAGGAATGTGTATTTCTCTCATCGGTACCTGGATGCAACAAACAGCCATAAGCTGGCTGGTCTATAAACTTACCGGATCGGTATTCCTGTTGGCTACCATTACGTTTACCGCTCAGATTCCGATTCTTTTAGCCACCCCCTTTACAAGCATCCTGGCTGACCGGACCGACCGACGTACCATTCTGCTCATCACGCAATCGCTTTCCGCACTTCAGGCTCTTCTACTGGCAGTACTTACCCTAAGCGGGTTGATTGCGATATGGCACCTTCTTTTCCTTAGTCTGTTTATAGGATTGGTTAATGCGCTGGACAGTCCCACCCGCCAGGCTTTTTACCCCGGTCTGGTACCGAAAGAAAATCTGGGAAATGCCATCGCTCTAAACTCAGCGGCTATTAACGGTTCCCGTCTGATCGGACCTGCTATCGGCGGCTTACTGATCGGAATGTTCGGTGAAGGAATTTGTTTCTTAATTAACGGCCTCAGTTTTCTGGGGGTCCTTATAACTTTACAAAAAATGCAATTATCCGGTTCCCCGGAGAAACTCATCCACCGTAAACTGCTTTGCGACCTAAGCGAAGGTTTTAGTTATGTTTGGGGAAATCTGCCTATTCGTACATTGTTGCTCCTCATGAGCTGTGTTAGTTTTTTCGGCCTTCCTCTGGTTACCTTTCTTCCCGCTTATGTCAAAGATCTTTTACGGGGAGAAAGTGAAATGCTGGGACTTTTACTTTCCTGCATCGGAATCGGTTCATTGATCGCAGCCTGCTGGCTGGCTATCTGTAAAAAAACATCCGGTTTAGGAAAAACGGCCGCTCTGTCAACCCTACTGCTGGGCATCTGTTTCCTCAATCTTTCTTTCATACGGATTCCCTGTATTGCCGCCCTCATCTGTGCAGCAGCGGGCTTTTTTATCATCCTTACCGTGGCCTCCATCCATACTCTTTTACAACATGTATCTGCCGAAGACAAACGGGGCAGGGTAATGGGATACCTAACCATGACTTTTACCGGCATTTCTCCTTTAGGGGGCTTGGTACTGGGAATCCTGGAAAATCAGCTGGGACTGCCCGGCCTCATTCTGTTATCCGGAAGCTGCTGTATCTTTATCGGGGCGGTCTTCGAACATTACCGGCACAGGATTCAAGAACAGATCGTAGCGGCTCTCTCTCCTGCAAGAAAAAACAGAAATAGGTAAATGTTTTCCCGGGGCTTTATCATTTATTTCCTTTATTAACAATTAATAAGCGTATAGAATTGTTTTCCGTGGACTGAATCCTTAATTTTATAGGACTATACTACATAAAACAATAATGTATGAAAACCGTATTGCATAAATCCCACACCCGCGGTCATTTTAATCATGGCTGGTTACGTACATCACACAGTTTCAGTTTTGCAGACTACTATGATCCGCAACGGATGAATTTCGGCGCTTTACGCGTATTAAACGACGACTCGTTAGATCCGGGTACCGGTTTCGACATGCACACGCATCACAATATGGAAATCATTTCCATCCCCTTGAGCGGTGCGTTGGAACACCGGGATAGCCTGGGAAATACCTCTGTGCTTCATTCCGGGGAAATACAGGTAATGAGCGCCGGAACCGGCATCCGGCACAGCGAATACAATGCCAATCATGATCAAAATGCAGAATTCCTGCAAATCTGGATTATTCCGGACCGAATGAATGTTCAGCCCCGCTATGAAAACGCCGTCATAAACGATTTGGCCCGGCGCAATGAAATCACTCCCCTCATCACTCCTTATCCGGGTAAGGGGAAAGGGCTATGGATTTACCAGCAAGCTTGGTTCTCTCTGGGAATAGTAACGAAAGGAACTCAACATACTTATCGACTTCAATCGCCAAACAGTTTCGGAGTCTATATCTTTGTTATCGAAGGAGAAATCGTCGCCGAAGGTACCAAACTGTCCCGTCGGGACGGGCAAGGCATCTATGAAACGGAAACGATAAACTTCGAAGTGGAAGAAGATTCGAAAATATGGCTGATAGAAGTCCCCCCTCTGCGTACGGCTCCATAAAACCCAAAAATACAAGAACGGCCGCTCCTTTCGAAACGGCCGTCTTTTTATAAGAAAAGTTTCATTACTTTTTGGCTAATTCCAAAAGAATTTCGAGTACCTGTATAGCACTCTTCGAAACTTTCGTTCCGGGTCCGAACACGGCAATTGCTCCTGCATCGAATAAGAACTGATAGTCCTGATGAGGAATTACGCCTCCGACATATACAAGGATATCTTCCCGGCCCAATTTCTTCAATTCATTGATAACGGCAGGAACCAGAGTTTTGTGTCCGGCAGCCAGAGAAGATACGCCCACAACATGCACGTCGTTTTCCACGGCTTGTTTAGCGGTTTCTTCAGGCGTCTGGAAGAGAGGTCCCATATCTACGTCAAAACCCATATCGGCATAACCCGTAGCAACCACCTTAGCTCCCCGGTCGTGACCGTCCTGTCCCATCTTAGCTATCATGATACGCGGACGACGTCCGGTCAATTCCGCGAATTGGTCTGCCATTTCTTTTGCTTTTCTGAAGTCTTCGTCTTCATTAGCAACACTTGAATATACTCCGCTCACAGTTCTGATAACAGCTTTATAACGTCCGACAACTTTTTCACATGCATAGGAAATTTCTCCCAAAGAAGCCCGTTTCTTGGCGGCATCTACTGCTAACTCCAGCAAATTACCCTTGCCGGTTTCCACACATTCGGTAATAGCGTTCAAAGCGGCATCCACTTCAGCCTGATTGCGGTTGGCGCGCAATTCTTTCAAACGGGCGATCTGAGCTTCCCGCACAGCCGTATTGTCGACTTCCAGGATATCGATAGGATCTTCTTTCTCCAAACGATATTTATTCGTCCCTACAATAGTTTGTTCACCACTATCGATACGGGCTTGGGTCCGGGCGGCAGCTTCTTCGATACGTAATTTCGGAATTCCGGATTCGATAGCGGCAGCCATTCCTCCCAATTTTTCAACTTCCTGGATGTGTTCCCAGGCACGATGTACCAAATCGTTCGTCAGGCTTTCTACATAATAAGAACCGCCCCAGGGATCAATCGCCTTACAAATCGTAGATTCTTCCTGAATATAAATCTGAGTATTACGGGCAATACGGGCAGAGAAATCGGTCGGCAAAGCAATCGCTTCATCCAAAGCATTGGTATGCAGAGACTGGGTATGACCGAGAGCGGCCCCCATCGCTTCGATACAGGTACGTCCTACATTATTGAAGGGATCCTGTTCGGTAAGCGACCACCCTGAAGTCTGAGAGTGGGTACGTAAAGCCAGAGATTTGGGATTTTTCGGGTTGAATTGTTTTACGATCTTAGCCCACAACAAACGTCCGGCCCGCATCTTGGCAATTTCCATAAAATGATTCATGCCGATAGCCCAGAAGAAAGACAAACGAGGAGCGAAAGCGTCAATATCCATTCCTGCATTTACACCGGCTCTCAGGTATTCCAAACCGTCGGCCAATGTATAAGCCAATTCGATATCCGCCGTAGCACCGGCTTCCTGCATGTGATAACCCGAAATAGAAATCGAATTGAATTTCGGCATATTTTTGGACGTATACTCAAAAATATCCGCAATAATTTTCATGGAAAATTTAGGCGGATAAATATAAGTATTACGCACCATAAATTCCTTCAGAATATCGTTCTGAATAGTTCCGGACAATTGGTCCAGTGTCGCCCCCTGCTCCAAACCGGCCACAATGTAAAAAGCCAGGATGGGAAGAACGGCTCCGTTCATCGTCATGGATACGGACATTTTATCCAAAGGAATCTGATCGAATAAGATCTTCATATCCATAATAGAATCTACAGCCACTCCCGCTTTACCGACATCCCCGATCACCCGCGGATGGTCGGAGTCGTATCCCCGGTGGGTTGCCAGGTCGAAAGCCACAGACAAACCTTTTTGTCCGGCAGCCAGGTTCCGGCGATAAAACGCATTGGATTCTTCCGCCGTGGAGAATCCGGCATATTGACGGATGGTCCAGGGCCGTAAAGGATACATCGCTGAATAAGGCCCGCGCAAATAAGGAGGAATCCCGGAAACATAATTCAAATGTTCCAACCCCTTCAAATCTTCGGCCGTATAAACCGGTTTTACCGGTATCAATTCCGGCGTCGTCCAATTTTTGGCAATGTGATTGGCCTTCTCCCATTCCGAAGCAGTGGTAGCGGCCTTTTGTGACGCCTTAATATCTATATTTTTAAAATTCGGTTTCATAATATTCGTCTATAATCTATAAAGTTCACCAAGTCATCCGTTCACACCTTCCTCCCTCTGAGGAGAAAGATCCGAACGATAAGGACTTTATAAACCTAACATTTTTTGATAATTCTTCAGTTCTTCCAATACATTGTTTTTCACATGGATATAGTTAGTCAATCCTTTAGCTTCCAACTCCGGACGGCTTTCCGGGTTACCGGCTACCACTACGATGGCCCGGTCTTTCAATTTTTCAAAAGCTTCCGGAGCGAAACCTGCATACTCGTCGTCAGAGCTACACAATACGACAATTGCCGCCTGATTATCCACACACGCTTTTACTCCTTCCTCAACCGTTTTGAAACCGTTGTTATCAACCACCTGGAATCCGGCACAAGCAAAGAAATTGCAGGCGAACTGGGCCCGGGCTTTCCGCATGGCCAAATTCCCCATCGGGAACATATAGACAACCGGACGTCCGTGCTGAGCGGAATACATATCGGTTTTTAAACGTAAAGCTTCAAAAGCCTGCGCTCCCCGATACGGTTTGAGCGTTTCCACGGTAGCTCCCTCAGCCGTATGGTCTTCCGCTTCCAAAACGCAAGAACACAAGGGTTTTTCGATCTTTTCATTGAAATTGGGGAACTGGTTGGTACCGACAAAGTTTTCTTTTCGCTGGGCGATAGCCATATCCCGGGCCTGAGCCGTAGCTTTTACCGCAGCCTGAATAAATCCTTTTTTGAAAGCTTCTATATACCCGCCTTCCTCTTCCACTTGCAAAAAGAGTTTCCAGGCAGCTTCAGCAATATTTTCCGTCAATTCTTCAATGTAGTACGACCCTCCTGCCACATCCACAATCTTAGCAAAATGAGATTCTTCCTTCAACAATAGCTGTTGATTGCGGGCCACCCGCTCTCCCAGTTCCGAAGGTTCACATTCATAAATATAGTCGTAAGGATGCACCAGATAAGAATCTACCCCTCCTAAAACCGCCGACATGGTCTCGGTTTGAGTACGCAGCATATTTACATTCGGATCATACACCGTTTTATTCCATTCTGAAGTTTCAGAATGAATATTCATTTTACAAATGGAATCACAACAAGGACGATAAGCCTTTACGATATGCGCCCACAAATAACGGGCAGCACGCAATTTTGCGATTTCCATAAAATATTTCGAACCGGTAGCAAAATGGAAACGAATGCGGGGGGCTATTTCGTTTATATCCATACCGGCCTCGATCAGTTTATCCAGATATTCCACCCCGGCAGCCAAACTGAATCCCAATTCCTGCACAATGGAAGCTCCGGAGTTATTGAATACATAACCGCCGACTTCTATCGTCTTGAAATTTTTGTAAGCCGCCATTTTTCGGGTATTTTCCAACACCGAACCGAAAGGATGCTCGCAACAGGTCTTACCTTTCAAAGTCAACGCGGTCAAAGGATCGATTTGAATACCTCCGTAAATTTTTTCGGGATCAGTACCTCTCTCTGCCACGACGGCCATAAAGGCATCGATCAAAGAACACTTCTTACACTCGCATACAAAATTAATCTCTACACACTCCAGACAAATATCTTTCAGCAAAGCCTCCATATCGGCTTTGGTAAATTCCCGGCACTCCGAGAAAATAAAGCCCAGCGAATTTACGCCTCTGTTCAACACATCCAAGGCTTTTTTATTGGCTTCGGTAACATCCTTCACCGGTATATCCTGACGAATATACCAGTCGTTATTATCTTTCTTGTTACCCCTTACAAACGGGAATTCCCCCGGGAAACATTCGAGATTCCTGAGGTTTTCCATGTTTTCCAACCGGTACATCGGCTGTACATTAAAACCTTCATTCGTTCTCCATACGAGCTTTTTATTAAAATCCGCCCCCTTGAGGTCGGCAGTAACTTTGTCCACCCACTCCTGCATTGTGTTTGGCGCAAACTCACTGAAAAGCTTCTCATTTACATTTTCTGCCATAATATTATATATTTAACTGTAACTGTTATTGTAAAAAACGAACAAATTTAAGTCTTTTAGGGGATTAAAAAAATTATTTAACGCCTTTTTCCCCATTTACAACGATTGTATCGCCTCATTTCATGTAAAATACCGCTATCACGGCATTGGAATCTTCTTGGAGTCCAGTAGCAATTTTTTTCAGACGCTCGTCGAAAATTGGTCGGTTGTCCACCAAATTTACCGCCGAAGCCGTGCAAATCAACTGATTCTCAAAAGACGCTTTCGGACTAAAAAGAACTCCGTCGATCATAAACCCTTTTTCCCCGCCCTCTTTTCCTAACACCCCGACCGTCCCCTTTCGTTTATCGAAAAGAAAAGAACAGGATTCCGGATCGATCAAGCCACGTTGCACATCCAGCACTATAGAACCCGGGAAGTCATAGATACCGGTCAAACGATAATAACCCGGCCATTTCTCCGCCATCCCCATATCCAGCAAGGCGGAAGAAAATTTATAATCCCCGAAATCGATCCATGCATAAGGGTACGGGTGTATTTTCGAATCCAGGTAATACACGGTGTCTGACAATTCCTCCTTGTAATAAACTTTTCCCGATTGCTCGTGTATCCAGTTGAACAACCCAAAACTACAAGCTACAGATCGTCCGGGTAGCTCTTTCAACACTTTTCCCTCTCTGTCGCAAACAGTGATAAAAATAAAAGGAGCTATTTCCCCGGAAAGAGGAGCCGTAAAGAAAAGACGCCCTTTTTCATCAAACGTACACACCTGTAATTCCGACCGGATTTTAACCGACCGTTGAAAGGGCCCTTCCCGGGAATAAATCTGCATTTTCCCCCAGTCGATCAGATAAATATCTCCGTTTACTGGATCAATGGAAAAATCGGATATGACCGTATATTCCTCCGGTCCCCGCCCTTTTCTTCCTATTTTCCGGATAAATTTTCCCTCCCGGTCGAAGATATACAGATTATCGTTCACATCCCGGATATAGTATAGATTTTTCCACCGTTCTATTTTTTGAATCTCGCCCAACAGGCAGGAATCGGTCGTCTCCAAAACAAAGTAATCTACACTATCGACGTAGTCCTGGGGATGCAGTACCTCGGCATTTTTCAAACCGTTCTTTAAAGGAATCCGGTACAAAGAACCGACCGTTTTATCCCGGCATCCCGCTCCTAAAAAAGAAAACAACAAAAAGATTTTCAAATAGGAAACAATTAATTTCATAATTTAAAACTATTTGTTAATAATTCTATTCTACAGATAATTAACATACAAACCGTTATCCAGATCATTCACGAAAGTAACCAAATTATTATCACAACAAAAAAAACCGGCCGGTTTTTTCTTTCCGGCCGGTTTTTCCTATATGTATTCCTACAGGAAACCCTTAGTCTCTCGTGATCTTTCCCTGAGGATCGATTGATACATCCACCTCCTTATCTCCCTGTTCCAGGTTAAAGCGGTATGACGAGGAAGCAGCGGATTCATAAAACACCACGTCGTTGATCCGATAATTTTTATATTCTGAATTTCTCAAGGCATCCATAACGGCAGAAGGTACATCGGCCTTATCCATTTTCCAGGAAGTCGATACCCAGGTATTATGATCGAATACCAATTCTTTCGGTTTCCTGTTATCCAAAATATCTACGTATAATTTTCCGCCTTTTTTATCGGTTTCGATAATAGCAGCACCCGGATATTTTTGTAAAACCTGGGTCTGGATTTCCGGCAAAACCGGCATATAATCCGTCCGGTCTCCCCGTTCTCTTTCATTCAGGGCTTTCACCAACATTCCTCCGGCTGTAAAATAAAGGTCGGTTTCCTGACCGTCCTTTTCCACTTCAATGATATATACCGCCGACATTCCCTGACGTTCGATTTTGTCTATATCGTCTTTTTTCCAACTACTATACGGACTTTTCTCAAACGTGTTTTTTATCGCCGAAGGCAAAGCACTATATTTGACGTCACTTTCCGTCATCAACCACTTCCCGTTATGATCGAACCAGGCTTCGGATTCCATGCCGTTATCATAAAAATCGGCAACCTGATAACCGTGTTTCTGTTCCCATTCCACTCGGCTTGCTTTCGGATATTTGGCATTCATTGCAGAAACGATCCGGGCGTCAGGTCTGTATTGTTTCTTGTTATTGCATCCTGCCAACACCAAACCGGTCATCCCGAATAACATAAAAATAAATAGACTTGTTTTCATTGTTTTTCCTGTTTAAAAATTAGTATTCCTTATCTCTGCTTGTTATACGACGGAGATTTTGCAATGTTCCGCGAGCAGAATCGGAATTTTTATTGTAATATTGTACGGTTCAATAAAATATAAGTAACCAAACGAGTTATGCGATCCTCGTATCTACGAATAATTTCCTGGAGTCTGCTGCTTATAAGCCTGATTCTGATCCGGATTATACGTGATTCTCCTTCCGCCGGAGAATATTATGCCCGGCATATTTATCCGGGCATTGCAGGTCTACTCTCTTCTTTCTCTTCCCTTTTTCCTTTTTCCCTGGGGGACTGCTTTTTGATCGGCTGCATTTTGGGAATCTTCATCTATCTGATACGCACCGTGAAAAAGAAAGGCCAAAGAGTCCAACGATTGACCAACCTGCTTCTCTTTCTGGGCTGGATATACGTTTGGTTTTATGCCGCCTGGGGGCTGAATTATTTCAGGCAGGATTTTTATACCCGCACAGGCATACCGCATCAAAAATATAGCCCGGAATCCTTTCGGATCTTTCTGGACGCTTACACAAAAGAACTAAATGCAAGCTATGTGCCTTCGAAACACCGAACGGCTCCGGATAGCGCCATCCGGCAAGGATATCGCTCTATTGCCGGAGAATTCGGATTAATTTCGCCGGAGTCCACATTAAAAGCCAAATCCATGTTATTCTCTTCCTGGATGTCCGCAGTAGGCGTAACAGGCTATATGGGACCTTTTTTCATCGAATTCAACCTCAACGACGAACTGCGTCCTGAAGAATATCCGGCGGTATATGCTCACGAAATGGCACATCGTCTCAGCATATCCGGAGAAGCAGAAGCTAATTTTTACGCCTGGTTGGTATGTACCCGTTCCCAAGAACCGGCGGTCCGTTACAGCGGAAATTTTTTTTTACTGGGTTATGTTTTAAACAATGCCTCCCGTCTTTTATCCGAAGAAGAATTCCAAACTTTCGTGAAGAAAATACGCCCCGAAATACGGGAAGCTTTTAAAGCCAATCAACTCTATTGGCAAAATAAATACCATCCTTACTGGGGAAAGGTACAACATAAAATCTATAATTTTTTTCTGAAAAGTAACCGGATCGGGTCAGGAACAAAAAATTATTCCGAGGTAATAGGCCTGATTATTTCTTATCAAAAGCATTCAGAACGGCAAACAACCGCTTTTCCTCCCGGCAGACCTTCTGCAAAAATCCGCTCTTCTTTTACCGAAGAGACCGGGCAGGCTTAACAGAGATCGTTGAGGATGCTTTCTACTGTCAGCTCAACCGGAGTTCAGGCATTAACCAAAAGGTAACATGTGCCGGATAATTTCCTGAAAATCGGCACTTAAAGCCGGCATATCGGGATAGACCCGGTCTGCCCCCGCTTCCCACAAACTCTCTTCGGATAAGGGACCGGTATTCACCGCTATGGTAAAAATCCCTGCATGATGTGCCGCCTCCACTCCCAAGGGTGCATTTTCGATCACTAAGGCTTCCCAGGCCCGCACTCCCGCCTTTTCCAACCCTTTGAGATAAGGTTCGGGATGCGGCTTCCCGTTTCGTACATCGAATGCCGTCACTCTATACTCCGGAAGAAAAGTAGCGGGATAAATCCTTTCCAAACGCTCTAACAAAGAGTTCTGACCCGAACCGGTAACCAAAACCGGTTTTAATCCCGCTCCAACCACTTGCTCCAGAATCTCTTTCGCTCCGGGCATAGGTTCCGGCTCGGCCATTTCATTAAAATACCGGCTCTTCTCCCCATAAATCCGCTCCACCTCCCCGGGAGTAGCATTTCGTCCGTAAGTTCGCTGAAAAAGCGAATGGATGGTTCCCGCTCCGGTACTACCCTCATACCGGTAAAACTCATTCCTTTCGCAAGGAATTCCTTCCCCGGAAACCGCTTTATACCAGGCCAGAGTATGATTTTTCATCGAATCGAACAACACTCCGTCCATATCGAAAAGGACTGCTTTCAGAGAAAATCGGGAATAATGCCGGACTGATAGGAAACGAGCCAGGGCTTCAGATACCGTTAACATATCATTTTCAGATCTCAGGTGAATACAAACGGTTCAAAAATACAAAATAGATCTCATAGAAAAATTCTCTTCCGGACAAAATCAATTTCTTCAATTTATTATTAACTTTCACCTCTCGTTTATTAAACTATCACAACCCAACCTATCTGCTTCAGAAAAATGAGAAATACAATCTTCATCCCTTTGGTCTGCCTCGTTTTGCTTCCCGGCTGTCATTCTTCCCAAAAGGTCAACACCACTGCATTCGCCCATGAAATGGCAAATGGGAAATGGGGATTCCTGGATGAAAAAGGCTACGAAGTTATTCCCCACACTTTCGATCAGGCAAAAGATTTCAGCGAGGGACTGGCTGCTGTACGTCTGGGTAGTAAATACGGCTATATCGATGGAAAAGGAAATTTTGTTATTCCTCTTCGCTTCGATCAGGCTTTCAGTTTTAAAAACGGACTGGCGAAAGTCGTTTGCGACGGACTGGAAGGCGTAATTACTGAAGACGGTAAAACCGTCATTTCCTGTAAATACCAGGATGTCGAATTTAATTTCCGGGACAACGTCATCAAAGCGCGGCAGGGTAACCGATACGGCTATATCAATTTTTCAGGTAAAACTCTTATCCCTTTTGACTACGAATCCATCGGTGTATTCGATGAAGATGGTGCCGCCCTGGTACTGAAAGACGGAAAGTACGGTTTCGTTTCCCTTTCCGGAAAAGAAATCCTGGCTTGCGAATATACGTATCCTCAAGAATTCGGTCCCCGCTTTTACCTCATTTCTAAAGGAAAGCTGTACGGCCTGATCGATAAAAAAGATAAGCATTTGGTACTACCTTGTCAATATGAATCGCTGAGTTTTTGCGAAAGCCTGAACGGAATGTATTCTCCCCATATCATCAAGGCCCGGCAAAATGGGAAATTCGGCTTGCTGGATGCCCGGGGAAGGCCCTTGACCGAATGTTCCTATGACCTTATTCAGGAATTCGACACTACAGGCCTGACCGTCATAAAAAAAGAGGGGAAATACGGTCTTATCGACCGTTCCGGTACAGAAACCGTTCCTCCGTCCTATGACGAAATCACTCCTATGGGAAACCGCTTATTCCGTATCGGACTTAAGGGCAAATACGGCTTGATCAATGACCGGCAGGAGGAAAAGGTAGCTTGCGTATATGACGCCATTGGAAAAGTCGGCCAGCATACATTTCGCATTTCCCGTGACGAATTGTTCGGATTATTATCCGACCGGGGAAAGGTAGTGCTTCCTTGTAAATACAAAGACCTTTACCTGTACAACGACAGTTTATTTCTGCTCATGCGCCCGGATTTTAAAGTTGGTCTTACCGACCAAGCAGGAAATACGTTTGTCCCTTGCATTTACACCCGGATAGAACCCTACGGCCCGCAGGGATATGCTATTGTCCGGGATCATAAAAAAACAGGTTATATCAACCGGAAAGGAGAAGAAGCGATTCCTTGTTCCTACCAAGAAGTTTCTCCGGTCGCCGAGGACGGCACCGTACAGGTAATGACGGAAAAGGGGTTCGTTATACGCATTCGGCTCAAACGTCCAAATTGACGCTTTGTAAAACCGTACACATAATGGCAGCGCAAGCTTCAGCATCGGCCAGAGCATGATGATGATGTGCCAGCGGATACCCACAATAGGCGGAAACCGTATGAAGCTGGTAATTTTCCAAGCCTTTGAATAATTTACGGGACAAACGATACGTGCAATAAAAACGGTAACCGGGATAATGCATTTCATATACGGCATGAGCCGCTTTTAAACACCCTTCATCGAACATGCTGTTGTGAGCCACCAAAGGCAAACCTTTTACCAACAAGGATAATTCCCGCCAAACCGTCGGAAAAACGGGGGCATCGTCGGTATCTTCCCGGGTCAGACCATGTATGGAAGTATTCTTGCGGGAATAAAAATTCGGTACCAGCCGAATCAAACTGTAAAATTTATTCTCAATTTTTCCTTTGTTGACAATGACTACCCCTACGGAGCATACACTGGCCCGTTGCCAATTAGCCGTCTCAAAATCGATCGCTGCAAATTTTTCCATATCGCTTTCCCTTTTACCGCACAAAGGTAACCATCCGCAAGCGAATAAAAACCTTCCCACCCCTATTTTTCTCCGGTCCCCGATCTTTTTCCCGTCCGTATTCCGTCAAAACCCCGGCAGTTGTATCCATACGGTAGGAATAAGCAAAAGAAAACCCAGAAGAATAAAAAGCAATAAAAATTTAAAAAACCATTTTACCCATACCTCATACGGAATACGGGCGATCCCCAAGGCTCCGATCAGGACGGCGGAAGTCGGAGTAATCATGTTGGTAAAACCGTCTCCAAACTGAAAAGCCATTACCGTAGCCTGGCGGGATATCCCTATCACATCCGAAAAAGGAGCCATAATCGGCATCGTCAACGCCGCTTTAGCCGAGCCGGAGGGTATGATGATGTTGATCAGAGTCTGAATCACATACATCGCTCCGACTGAAGCTACCTTACCGGCCTCATTCATAAAAGAAGCCAAAGTATGTAAAATCGGATCGATAATCCGACCGTCCTGCAAAATCTGAATAATCCCTCCAGCCAACCCTACGACGATAGCAGCCGATAAAATATCCTTAGCACCTTCGAGAAATAATTTAATAATTCCGTTGGCATCCCGCCCGGCTGCATACCCCGACAATATACCCATAGCCAGGAAAATACCGGAAATCTCCGGCAAGTACCAGCCGTGCCCCATCACTCCGATAACCAGAAAAATCACAGTAAAAGCCAATAGGGTCAAAATAAAAAAATGAAAAGATTTTTTCAATCCCCACCAACCGAACCAGGCAAACAATAAAGAAAATACCGGAACCGCATACCAGGTGAAGGACACATTTCCCAGAGTAAAAACCGTCTTCGGATAGACTACGGAAAAGACAGCTAACGCTGCCAAAATCAAAATATACACGACATAGGAAGAAATGGGTGTGGAAAATACGGTTTCACCGCTTCCTTCTCCCCTCCTGTCTCTCCAATAGGCATCCGCCCGATACATGGGAGAAGAAGTGGGATTACGTCTGATCCGAGACGCATAGGCCAATACACAAATTATCAATACGGCGGTCAGAAAAATCCAACAGAACAACCTGTATTCAAAACCGGAAAATAACGGCAAATCGGATAGCCCCTGCGCAATGCCTATCGTAAAAGGATTCAGTACGGCCCCCGCAAATCCCACATGAGCCGCTACATATACCATACATAAACCCGTAATCGAATCATATCCCATGGAAATAGCCAAAGGAACAATAATAACGACAAACGCTAAAGTCTCTTCACTCATCCCGAAAACAGCCCCGAACATACTGAAAAGAAAAATAATCATCGAAATAACAATATTATTCACACCGATGCGTTTCATAAAACGATGACGCTCCAGATTCTGCGTAAACCGTAAAAAAGAAAAAATTCCGACGTCTATAGCACGACTATCGTTCATAATTTGGAAAGCTCCTCCTATAATCAACAGGAAAGCAATAATACCGGCCTGCTTTTCAAATCCTTGTAACAAAGACGAAAACACTTGCCAGGTTTGCGGAGCCGCTTCTACGGCATGGAAAGAATCCTCCTCTATGACCGTGCGGACCGCTCCGTTTATATCCACCGTCTGCCGGTCATATTCCCCTGCCGGAATAATCCACGAAAGAACGGCAGATAACAAAATAATAGAAGCTATGATAGTATAAGTATGAGGAACTTTATTAAAAACAGACATAAAAACACGATTAAATTCGGCGCAAGATAATTAATTTCATTAAAAAACGGATGCCTTTCTTTTGTTTCAATCGTTTTAAATTAAACTTTTTGTTAAAATATTATCCTTTCTTCTATATTTCCCTTTCTCTATTTTGCCGTACCACAATTAATCAGCAAATTTGCAAAACTCAATAGAGGTCTGACAATACTTGAGAGCAGACCAATAGAAACATTCATTTTAAACACGTAGGACCTATGAAAAAAACAAGAGCAGCCATCGTAGGGTATGGTAACATCGGAAAATATGTATTGGAAGCCTTAGTCGCCTCCCCTGACTTTGAAGTTGCAGGCATTATACGCCGGAACGCTTCCGATATACCGGCAGAATTGAAAGATTATGCCGTAGTGTCCAGTATCGACTCGCTCCAAGAGGTTGACGTAGCGCTTTTATGTACACCCACCCGCAGTGTGGAGAAATACGCCACCGAAATGTTACAAAAGGGGATTTGCACCGTAGACAGTTTCGACATTCATTCTCAGATAGCTGAATTGCATAGCCGGCTGAACGAAATCGCCAGGAAAAACAATACGGTCGCCGTGCTGTCCGCCGGCTGGGATCCCGGCAGCGATTCCGTAGTCAGAGCTTTATTAGAAGCCTGTGCTCCGAAAGGAATTACCTATACAAATTTCGGTCCGGGTATGAGTATGGGGCATACAGTAGCCGTAAAAGCCATCGAGGGAGTGAAATCGGCCCTCTCGATGACTATTCCTACCGGTACAGGCATCCATCGCCGCATGGTATACATCGAGTTAAAAGAAGGTTTTAAATTCGAAAATGTAGCCACTGCCATTAAACGGGATCCTTATTTCGCCAGCGATGAAACTCATGTGTTGCAGGTAGAAAATGTGGATGAGTTGTTGGATATGGGACATGGCGTCAATCTTACCCGAAAAGGGGTGTCCGGTAAAACTCAAAATCAATTGTTCGAATTCGACATGAAGATCAACAATCCGGCTCTGACCGGACAAATCATGGTATCGGCCGCCCGGGCAGCTCTCTTGCAAAAGCCCGGATGCTATACGTTAATCGAAATACCGGTTATCGACTTGCTTTACGGAGACCGGAAAGAATTGATCAAACACCTGGTATAAAAGAAACTGGTTATAGTTTACGGCGGGCCCGTAAGCTATAACCACTCTCTACTTGTTTTTCATCTTCTTCCAATATTCGCGGATGGAAATTTTAACTTCTTTATGCAAAACCAGAATACCGAACAGGTTGGGCAAGGTCATCAAAGCTACAGTTATGCCTGAAAACGCCCAAACTATACTCGTATCTGTAAAGGAAGCGAAGAAAAAAGAAATGACATACACCAAACGATAGACGTTGAGGTATTTGGTTCCCCACAGGTAAGTTACGGCCCGCCCTCCGTAGTACGACCAGGCGATGGATGTGGAAAATGCAAACATCAGTAAAGCAATGGGAATGATATATTTTCCTGTATCTCCCAAAAAACCCCGTTTGAAAGCTTCCGTAGACAAAGGGGCCGAATGCAGCAGAGATTTTCCCTGAATGTATACCGGATTCGTACCGTTTAAGCGTACATCCTGGAACACTCCCTTCTCCACGGTAAGGATGCCCGAATATAATTCCTTTCCCCGGTATACCCTTACGCTATCGGCAAATGAACGGGCATGTAACAAAGTAACGGAATCCTGTATTTGTCCTTCTTTAACCGTTAAATTACCGGAGAAAAGAGGAAGCGGGTCCTTACCCAATATAAAATCGGATACCTGCTGTTTTTCTGCCTGATCTTTTTCATGATAAAGTCCGGCCAATACCGTCATATCCGCCTGCTGAAAACGATTTTCGAGTTTTTCATTCCAAACCCCGGACGATAATAATACTAAACCGGTTAAAAAACAAATGACAATCGTATCGATAAAAGGCTCCAAGATAGCCACCATTCCTTCGGATACCGGCTCTTCGGTTTTAGCCGCCGCATGAGCAATAGGGGCCGAACCCTGCCCCGCTTCATTCGAAAAAAGTCCCCGGTTAACTCCCCGGTTAAAAGCCCAGGCGAACCCCGCTCCCAAAAAGCCTCCGGTTGCTGCCGTTCCTGAAAAAACATCTGAAAAAATAGATACGATGGAAGGTAAAATATTTTCATAATTTAGAATCAATACGCTGAAAGCTCCCAAAACATAAATCACAGCCATAAACGGGACCAATTTTTCGGTAACCTTCACAATTCGCTTGATACCTCCGATAATAATCAAACCCAGCAGAACCGACAAAATCAAGCCGGTAATATAGTGTTTTATGCCGAAAGCCGCATACATGGAATTCGAAATGCTGTTGACTTGCGGAAGACTCCCGGTTCCAAACGAAGAAAAAATCGTCGCCACAGCAAAAACAACGGCCAACCATCCCATGTGTAAACGGTTTTTCATATAATACATCGGACCGCCGGAAATCGTACCGTCCGGCAGCTTGTCCCGGTATTTATGAGATAAGGTGACCTCCACCAATTTAGTAGTCATTCCTAAAAAGGCAGTGATCATCATCCAAAACAATGCCGCCGGGCCACCCAAATGTATGGCCAATGCTACCCCTGCAATATTTCCGGTTCCGACCGTACCCGAAAGGGCCGTTGCCAGAGCCTGAAAATGGGAAGTGTCCCCCACATGATGAGACTCATCGTATTTCCCGGACACTACCCTTATGGCATGACGGAAATAGCGAATTTGGGGAAAACCGAGATACAGTGTAAAAAACAAACCGGTTCCCAGCAGTAAAAAAACGAACCATTGCGCTCCGCCAATCCAGGAATCTATAAGCGTAAAAAAATCGTTCAGACTATTCATCGTATTACAATAGAGGTTAAAAAACGTACATCCGGCAGCGAATATAAACATTTTTTAGAATAAAAAAACAAACTTATATCAATTATGCTTCAAAAAGAAAAAGAATACCCGCTTTTCAATTTTACTCTCTCTCATTCATTTTTATTATCGATGAAACTTTTGTACTTTCGCATCGTCATGAGCCTCACGACTCTCTTATTATAAATTTCACCATGACGGATAAACTGAAAGAGGAAATCCGCAAAGCGGAAGAAGTATTGCGACAGGGAGGTATCATTCTTTACCCCACCGATACCATTTGGGGAATAGGTTGCGATGCAACGAACCCGGAACCGATAAAACGCATTTACAGCATCAAACAACGGGAGGATAATAAATCCATGCTGGTTTTGCTGGACGATGCCGGCAGAATTCCTTCTTATGCCGATGTGCCGGAAATGGCTTTCGACCTGATTGAACTCAGTGAGAAACCGATGACCATTATTTATCCGAATGCCCGGAACCTGGCACCGAACCTGCTTGCCGCAGATCAAACCATCGGCATTAGAATCACCCGGGAAATATTCAGCAAATCTTTGATTGCCCGGTTCAAAAAACCGATCGTTTCTACCTCGGCTAACCTCAGTGGTACCCCCTCTCCCCGCTGTTTCGGAGAAATCTGCGAGGAAATAAAAAAAGCAGTCGATTATATCGTGGATTTCCGCCGGGACGAATCCTCAAGCGGTGTTCCCTCCAGCATTATAAAATTGAATATGAACGGAGAAATCCGGATAATCCGGAAATAAATAACCCAATTAACAAATTCCTGACTAGTAAAAACAAAGCATATGGCATTCATTCTGAATATCGATACGGCAACCAGCATCTGTTCCGTCGCCTTAGCCCGCGATGGGGAAATGATCGGTATAAAAGAGAACACGGAAGGATTGAATCACTCTCTTTTACTGGGAACTTACATCGATGAACTATTAAAGGAAAACGGAAAGCATCCGCAAGAACTGGATGCTATAGCGGTGAGTATGGGACCCGGGTCCTATACAGGACTCCGGATCGGCATATCCATGGCCAAAGGGCTTTGTTTTGGAATATCCAAACCGTTGATTGCAGTCGATACTTTACAAGCTTTAGCTTTATCTGTTTCCCAAACAATAAAGGAAGACGCTTATTATTGCCCGATGATAGACGCCCGGCGCATGGAAGTTTACACGGCTCTTTACGACAACCGGAACCATCCCCTCACTCCGACCCAAGCGAAAATCATTAACGAAACCTCTTTCAGGGAGATATTGAAAGAACACAAAGTCTATTTCTTCGGAAATGGCAGTGGAAAAGTTCAAAGTCTCCTTTCCTCAGCCAACGCCTGCTTTTTAAAAAATATCGAAACTTCCGCCCGACATCTGACGGGCATTGCCGAACAAAAATTTTTCCGGAAAGAATTTGAAAACACAGCCTATTTCGAACCTTTTTATTTGAAAGACTTTATTGCCACTACTCCCCGGCACAAAGTAATCTGAGTTGAAGTAGGGGAAAGCCACTTTTCCCCTTGTAGCAAAGTCCTCCGGAGCTCCCGGAAACTTTTAGCAACAGGCGGTACCGCAATGTTTTAAGCTCTTCATGCCTACAAATAGAGAAAGTTTTATTATTTTTGCAGTCAAGAAAAAAATTAATCAAAATAAAATCTATTCCATGGCAACAACAGCTGATTTCAAAAACGGATTATGTATTGTATTTAAAGATGATTTATACACCATCGTTCAGTTTCAACATGTTAAACCCGGCAAAGGCCCTGCTTTCGTAAGAACCCGACTGAGAAATGTAAAAACGGGCAGAATATTGGAAAACACCTTCACATCCGGAATAAAAATCGATACGGCAAGAATTGAAAGACGACCTTACCAGTTTTTATATAAAGACGGAGACGATTATGTGATGATGCATACCGAAACCTACGATCAGGTGAATATTCCTGCAGAACTCATCAATTCACCGCAGTTTCTAAAAGAAGGAGATGCCGTAGAAATGGTTGTTCACGCTGATACGGAAACACCTTTGTATGTAGAATTATTACCTTCTGTCGTTCTGGAAGTAACCTATACCGAACCGGGTTTAAAAGGAGATACGGCCTCTTCTACTGCCTTGAAACCGGCCGAAGTAGAAACCGGAGCAAAAGTCATGGTACCCCTTTTCATCGAAATGGGAGAAAAAATCAGGATCAATACGGCAGACGGAAGTTACGTGGAAAGAGTAAGACAATAAAATCAAGGATCCGGATTGTAAATTTTAAATTGTAATTCATCGGTAATTACAATTTAAAATTTACCAGTAACGCGTCACATATCCAGATTTCCACCGGATTCCCCGGTAAGTTTCACAATCACCTGTTCGGCCGCATTTTGCTCGGCTTCTTTTTTAGAGGCTCCATGCCCGTCCCCCATCCATTCTTTATCGATAAGAATGGTACAGGAAAAACGATTTTTACGGCTTCTCGTATTCTCTTCTACCTGAAAAGCCAACTCTTTTTTATTTTTTTGTCCCCACTCGATTAAGCGACTTTTATAATTTTTATCAACAGTTACCAGTTCCCGGATATTGAAAAAGTTCGGGAAAATAAATTTTTCAATAAACTTTTTGGTATTGGCAAATCCCTGATCCAGAAACATGGCCCCTATAAAAGCCTCGAACACATCTCCATACACATGTTTATTCTTGGAGATATCCGATTTGGCGATTACCGCTTTATCCAAACCGATATTGATAGCCAGCTCATTCAAAGATTCGCGACTCACCACCTTCGAACGCACCCGGGTCAAAAAACCTTCATCCTTGATGGGGAAAAATTTATAAAGCAGTTCGGCTACGATCGCTCCTAACACCGCATCTCCCAAAAACTCCAAACGTTCATAATTTAAAACCGTACCGTTTTTGGTATAGTGAGAAGCGGACTTATGTAACAAAGCCAGTTTATACAAATTCCGGTTTCCCGGAACAAAACCGATTTGAGAAATAGACAATCCATAAAACTTATCATTGCGATGAAGATAAAGTCTTATGGATTGAATAATTTTCCTAACCACCGCCTAAAAAATTTAGAAGCGATTATTTTTTTATAACTACACAGGCATTGTGCCCGCCAAAACCAAACGTATTGCTGATGGCGACATGGACTGTTCTCTTCTGAGCTTCATTGAACGTGAAATTCAATTTAGGATCCAGCTCAGGATCCAACGTCCGGAAATTGATCGTAGGAGGAACAATATCATTTTTTACGGCCAGAACACAGGCAATAGCTTCTATTGCACCGGCAGCACCCAATAAATGACCCGTCATGGATTTTGTAGCGCTGATATTCAGCTTATAAGCATGTTCACCGAAGGCTTTTTGGATAGCTTTAGGCTCAGCAATGTCTCCCAAACCGGTCGAAGTACCATGAACGTTGACATAGTCAACATCTTCCGGTTTCAATCCTGCATTCTCCAGAGCACCGAGCATCACATCACAGGCACCTTCTCCATTCGGATCGGGAGCCGTCATATGGTAAGCATCACAATTCGCACTGCCTCCCGCTAATTCTGCATAAATTTTAGCACCTCTTTTCACAGCGTGTTCGTATTCCTCGATAATCAGGCTTGCGCCTCCTTCTCCGATCACGAACCCGTCCCTTTCGGCATCGAAAGGACGGGAAGCTGTCTTCGGGTCATCGTTTCGAGTAGAAATAGCCTTCATGGCACTGAAACCACCTACCCCAGGAACGGTGATGGCTGCTTCAGAACCTCCTGCAACGACCACATCGGCTTTCCCTAAACGAATGATATCCAATGCATCAACCAAGGCATGAGCAGAAGAAGCACAAGCGGAGACCGTCGTATAATTCGGTCCTTTAAACCCATGCTCGATTGCAATCATACCTCCTGCCATATTGGCAATCATTTTGGGTATAAAAAAAGGGTTGAATCTCGGCGTTCCGTCTCCTATCGAAAAATCTCTGCATTCTTCAAAAAAAGTCTGTAAACCGCCAATACCAGCCCCCCATATAACACCAATTCTTTTTACATTCTCCTGCGAAATATCAAGTCCTGAATCCTTAAGAGCTTCCCGGACAGATATCAATCCGAATTGCGTATAAAGATCCATTTTACGAACTTCTTTCCTGTCAAAATAATTCACAGGATCATAGTTCTTTACCTCACAGGCAAACTGCGTACGAAATTTTGATGCATCAAAACGAGTAATAGGACCGGCGCCACTGACACCCTTAATCAAATTGTCCCAAAACTCCGGTACATTATTACCAAGAGGGTTGATTGTTCCAAGACCTGTAATTACTACTCGTTTCTGATTCATAGAAATTTTATTGGTTTTTACTTTGCGTTAGCTTCTACATACGAGATAGCATCCCCTACAGTAGTGATCTTCTCAGCCTGATCGTCCGGAATAGTGATGTTGAATTCTTTCTCCAATTCCATAATCAACTCCACTGTATCCAACGAATCAGCCCCCAAATCATTCGTAAATGTAGCTTCCGGAGTAACTTCCGTTTCATCAACTCCTAATTTATCAACGATAATAGCTTTAACTCTACTTGTAATGTCAGACATAACCTTAAATTTTAATTAGACATTTAATTTTACACTCCTGCGTAATTTTTTCTACGCATAATTATCAAAACTCGGTGGCAAAGTTAGAGTTTATTTTTTTTCTAAAAAATTTTTTGACAGGAATATAAGTTTTATTACCTTTATGCAATTGATTTTTAACGAATTACAAGATGAAAAAAATAGCAATATTTGCCTCTGGTTCAGGTTCTAACGCTGAAAATATCATTTGTTTTTTCAATAAAGACCCCGAAATGAAGGTCGATTCGGTATTTTGTAACGTACCGGATGCTTTCGTTTTCAAACGGGCTGAAAAATACCATATACCTTCTTTTCTCTTCGATAAAGAAGAGATGCAGAATCCCCGAAAGTTACTCCGACAACTCCGGGAACGGGGTATCGATTTTATCGTCCTGGCAGGCTTTTTATGGCTTATGCCCGCCTGTATTCTGGAAAACTACCCCGACAAAATCGTAAATATACATCCGGCTCTCCTTCCCGCTTACGGAGGCAAGGGAATGTACGGCATGAAAGTACATGAGGCCGTAATCGCCGCCGGAGAAAAACAAAGCGGGATTACCATTCATTATATCAACTCCCGTTATGATGAAGGAAATATCATTTTTCAAGCGAAGTGCGACATCACAGCCGAAGATACCCCTGAAACCCTCGCACAAAAAGTACACGCTTTAGAGTATGAACATTTCCCCCGAATCATCCGGGATATTCTCCTTCGATAACATCACCCGTAATTTTCCAGAATCAAAATGAAATTCACCCATTTTCACGTACATTCTCAATATTCTATTTTAGACGGAGCCGCCAGTATTCCCGGACTGATCGATAAGGCTGCCGATGACGGCATGACCGCTCTTTCCCTGACTGATCATGGGAATATGTTCGGCATAAAACTTTTTTACGACACCTGCCGGAAAAAAGGGATCAAACCTATTTTAGGGTGTGAAGCATACGTAGCCCGGGTCTCTTTATACAACCATGAAAAACCGATCGACCGCTCGGGAGAGCATCTTATCATTCTGGCCAAAAATCTCCAGGGATATAAAAATCTGATGAAGCTTTGTTCCATCGCTTATACCGACGGTTTCTATTATCGTCCCCGCATAGATAAAACTCTGTTGGAACGATATCATGAAGGCCTTATTATATCCTCGGCTTGCCTGGGAGGAGAAATCAGTCAGAAAATCATGGCGGGAGATCTACAGGGTGCCGAAAAAGCCGCCCTATGGTACAAAAATATATTCGGAGAGGATTATTATCTGGAAATTATGCGGCACCCGGCTGCCGATCCCCGGCTAAGGTCCGAAGTCTATGATAACCAGCAATTATGCATTCAAGAAATTTTATGCATCGGAGAAAAACTGAACATCAAAGTTATTGCAACAAACGATGTACATTTTCTGAATGCGGAAGACGCAGAAGCTCACGATCTCCTGATTTGTCTCAATACCCGGAAGGATATCGATGATCCCAACCGGATGCGCTATACCCGTCAGGAATGGTTCAAAACCACAGCGGAAATGATCGAATTATTCAAAGACATTCCGCAGGCAATCGAAAACACACAGGAAATCGCCGATAAAGTAGAAGAGTATCAACTGGATTCGGATCCCATTATGCCCGTCTTCCCCATTCCCGAAGAATTCGGAACAGAGGAAGAATATCGCCAAAAATTTACCGAAGAAGACCTTTTTAACGAATTTACCAGGAATGAAAAAGGAGAAGTGGTCCTGGAAGAAGCCGACGCCCACAAAAAAATAAAAAAATTAGGCGGATATGAAAAATTATACCGCATCAAACTGGAGGCCGACTACCTGAGCGCGTTGACCAGGAAAGGAGCACTCAGACGGTATGGAGAAAACCTGGCAGCTGACATTCAGGAACGGCTTATTTTCGAACTCCACATCATGAAAACCATGGGTTTCCCGGGTTATTTCCTCATCGTACAGGATTTTATCCAGGCTGCCCGTAACATGGGGGTAATCGTAGGTCCCGGCAGAGGCTCTGCCGCCGGTAGCGCTGTAGCTTATTGCTTGGGAATTACCAGTATAGATCCCGTAAAATACGATCTGCTGTTCGAAAGGTTCCTGAATCCCGACCGTATCTCTTTACCGGATATCGATGTGGACTTCGACGATGACGGACGGCAACGCGTACTGGAATGGGTGACCGAAAAATACGGTAAAGATAAAGTAGCCCACATCGTTACTTTCGGAAGTATGGCGGCTAAAATGGCGATCAAAGACGTAGCCCGGGTATTGAAACTCGATTTGTCGGAAGCGAACCGTTTGGCTAAAATGGTGCCGGAAGCCCCCAAAATGACCCTGAAAAAAGCGTATAAAGAAAATCCCGACCTCGAAAAAGAAAAAAAATCTCCCAATCCTTTGGTCTCCAAAACCATTCAATTGGCTGAAATCCTGGAAGGTTCGGTAAGACAAACCGGTGTACATGCCTGCGGCATTCTCATCAGCCGGGATCCCCTTACAGAACATATCCCCATTATGCCGACCGAAGGAGAAAGTTTGATGACCACTCAATACGACGGTCATTTTGTAGAGCCGATCGGACTTATCAAAATGGATTTTTTAGGACTACGTACCCTATCCATTATAAAAACTTGTCTGGAAAATCTTAAAATTTCCAAGCATCTCGAATTGGACGAGAATCAAATTCCCCTGGACGATAAAGCGACATTCGAACTTTTCTCCAGGGGAGAAACCACGGGATTGTTCCAGTTCGAATCCCCCGGCATGAAGAAACACCTGAGAGCCCTGCAACCCAACCGCTTTGAAGACCTCGTGGCCATGAACGCCCTCTACCGTCCCGGGCCTATGGAATATATTCCCCAATTCATCCGACGGAAACACGGAGAAGAACCGATCATTTACGATCACCCCATGATGGAACCTTTTCTAAAAGACACTTACGGTATTACCGTGTATCAGGAACAGGTCATGCTTCAGTCCCGCGCTTTGGGAAATTTCACCAGAGGCATGTCGGATACCCTGCGGAAGGCCATGGGCAAAAAGCAATTGGAAACAATGGCCAAATTAAAGGGAGAATTTATCCAAGGCTGTAAAAACAATGAGGAATTCGTAAAAGGCTGCCAAGAAATGGGAAAGGACGTAGAAACCCTCGTAAACAAAATCTGGGGAGACTGGGAAGCCTTTGCCTCTTATGCATTCAATAAATCCCATTCCGTCTGTTATGCTTATATTGCATATCAAACCGGTTATCTCAAAGCTCATTACCCGGCAGAATTTATGGCGGCTAACTTGAGCAATAATCTGTCCCAGATTGACAAAGTCACCGTTTTTATGGACGAATGTAAAAGAATGGGATTAAAAGTGCTGGCCCCCGACGTTAACGAATCCTACAATGATTTTACGGTAAACAGTCAGGGGGACATCCGATTCGGGATGGCAGCCATCAAAGGAGTGGGCGAAGGAGCTGTCGAAAAAATCATAGAGGAAAGAACCCTGAACGGCCCCTATAAAGATGTATTCGATTTTTTCGAACGACTCGATTATAAATTCGTCAACAAAAAAACCTTAGAGAACCTGATCACCGCCGGAGGTCTCGATAGTTTCGGTTACCACCGGGCCCAATATCTGCAACCTCTCGATACAACGACGACGGTCCTCGACACTTTAGTCAATTTCGGCCAAAAGAACCAAAAAGACAGTATGAACTTACAAATCTCTCTTTTCGGAGGCATGGAAGGATATGAAGTAACCCGACCTACTATTCCCCATTGCGAACCCTGGACCGATCTGGAAAAATCCAAAAAAGAAAAAGAGTTGATCGGTATTTATCTGACCTCCCATCCCCTGGATCCTTATAAACTGGAAATCAAAGCCCTCTGTACCCCGCTGGACGAATTACACACCAACCTGGGAGCCTATCGGGAGAAAGACATTATAATCGCCGGCATAATCGTCAATAAACGGGAAGGAAAAACCAAAAAAGGGAACGATTTCGGTATTCTGACACTCGAGGATTTCAGCGGAACTTTCGAGCTACCTTTTTTCGGAGAAGATTACATAAAATACCGCAATTACTTCATATTAGAAACTGCCGTATATATAAAAGGTAAGGTACAAACTAAAAAATGGAGTAATAATTCCGACGACCTCTCCTTCAATATCAATAGTATCGATTTGCTGAGCGTAATCGGAGAAAACCTGATAAAATCCATTACGCTGATGGTGGATATCGAACAGTTGAACCTGGACACCCTGAATGAAATCAACAATCAGTTCATTCGTCCCTATCATAACGATAAAACCTCCGCCGATTTGCCTTTGAATTTTATATTATACGATAAAAACGACAACCATGTAAAAATGTTTTCCCGTACCTGTAAAATAGAACGTTCCAGAGAATTATACGAATATTTCGAAAATAATGATGTCATTAAAATGAAAATTAATTAATTTCGCAGAATCAAATGAAGGAAATTTTTACTCAGCAGAGAATATAATAAAACATAAAGCACAAAAAGAAAAGAATTATCGTATACTTATATACACTTACAACAAAATATTAACTCTAAAATAATTGATATGGCTATTGCAGTTAACGATTCTAATTTCGAGGAAGTAGTTTTAAAATCAGAACTTCCTGTTTTAGTAGATTTTTGGGCAGAATGGTGTGGACCATGTAAAATGATGCTGCCTATTGTTGAAGAAGCCGCCACAGAATATGCAGGAAAATTAGTTGTCGCCAAAGTAGACGTGGACAGTAGCCCCGGCACAGCGGCCCGTTTCGGAATCCGGAACATTCCCACTATCCTTTTTTTCAAAAACGGAGAAGTGGTAGACAAACAGGTAGGAGCAGCTCCCAAAACTTCTTTGGCTGAAAAAATCAAAGCTTTATTGTAAAGAAAGAGGGTAGCTGTAAGTTTTCAAAAAGCTATCCGGTTAAAAAAATTCCAACGGGGTTCCTGGACGGAACCTCGTTTTTTATTTCTCTACTTCTAAAAGGGAAGGTATCAAACATTAAAATACGGTCCAACCAGCCCCTCTCCTTCAGGAACCCATTTTTCCCCGGTAGAATTTCTATGGTATAAAGGTAAAGCAACAGTAAACACCGAACCTTTGCCTTTCGTACTTACTACATAAACCTCTCCCTCCATACATTCCGTCATTTGTTTTACCAATGAAAGCCCTATTCCTGTACCTATATTCAAACCACTCTCTTCTCCCTGGTAAAACATATCGAAAATATGCGGTAAATTCTCAGCGCTTATTCCACAACCTGTATCGGTGACTCGAATCACCAGCTTGTTTTTCTCTCTTACCAGAGTGACGGTGATCTGCCCCCCTTTCAAAGTAAACTTTATCGCATTGGATAAAAGATTACGGATAATTTTACGAAGATATTCAGGTACGAAATCCATATGAATTACGGTTTCTGCCGGAATAAAACGGAGATCTATCTGTTTCTGCCGGGCATATACCTGATAATTTTCCAGAATCATGCGTATATAAGCTACCACATCTCCCGTACGCTATTCCGGTTCGCCCAATTCCGACTTCACCTTTGACACCTCCAGCAATTGATTGACCAGTCCCAATAGGTTTTTTCCCTGACGCCTGATAACCCCAAGCCCCGCTTTCACTTCCCTTTCGTCTATATCCTCCCGCTGCAACTGTTCCGATATTCCCAAAATTACGGTTAGAGGAGTTCGAAATTCGTGCGTCACATTCGTAAAAAAATTACTACGAACCTTTTCCATACGCCGCATCACCCGTTGGTTACGAGATTTCAGGCGAAGATTTTGTACATGATTTAAATTTACCACATTTTATCTCTGAAAAACAAGCCACCCCCATGTATCCCAAAGGTTCGATACCTTCCGGTAACTTGACAAATATAACAAGAAATCCAGACTTGCGTCACATTTTATCCTCTCTTTCGGGCTGACTTCGATGCGTCGGCAGGCATACTTTTCATTATAATTCGGTTAACATTCACTGTTTATTGAAATGACAGGAGAAACCTTATTTCCTTTAATTCCGGATAGAAAAGGAGGAAATAAAAACGAGATCCATGGTTATGAATCTCGTTTTCCTGATTATCAGATAGCTTTAATAAAAGACTTTTTTACTCTTTAAATTTTATTTCCAGTTGGGTACCAGATTGGAATTCGCTTTCAGGTCGTTGGCAGGAATCTCCCACGTAAACCTTTGG
>CAJMSX010000036.1 GCA_905216195.1 uncultured bacterium | reverse complement strand
CGTCGTTTTTCAAAACGTCACGGGTGATAATCACGTTATTATCCAGTTTTTGTACACTTTCCGGAATGGGACAATTCAGGCAAACCTGGGAATAATTTACCTCGCGATGTCCCAAAAAAGAAGCTACTTTAGAAGAATCCGACATGATCAGGGTAAAATCCGCAAAAAGCTTATCCTGTTTGGGAAACCACACGGAATCTCCGATCAAAACATGCTGAGTTTCCATGACCAGATGCCGGATCCAGTTCACATTCAACCCTTTTATCATTTTTACATGAGCGGATTCCAGGGCATAGGTAGCCGAATCGATATTCACTTCACCGTCCAGTACCGGAGTCGAAGTACCTTTGGGATGGAAACGGACTTTATAGGTTTTCCGCCCGTTGACCCGGGTACTGTCTACCAGAAAATATTTGTAATACAACAAACCATGGTCCGAAAGAGGACTGGCAAATTTCACTTCGAAAATATCGATATAATTATCGTAAAAATTGACATTTACATGCAAATGACCGGTAAACTGAGCCAGAGAATAATCTTCCTCTATACCGGAAATCCGGCTGGCTTTTACAATTTCCCGGGAGAAACTGGGGTTCTTCCGGTGATAATAATCCGCCCTTGCTTCAGAAATCATTACGGGTAAATAAGCTTTCCCGGTAATGACGGAAGTATCCATATGATTAAATATAAAACCGAAATTCTTCTGAAGCTTTTTATTTTTGAAGTGCGGTTTGATATTCGTCAGGTCGAGTTCCATTTTGGTATAGGTAGCACAATTGTACAAAGCCAGCTCGTCCGGATTATTCCTTTTTTTATTTTTGGAGACATTTTTCAGCAGAGCGTGAGCGGGATTCTCTCCCGGAGTCACTCTTACCTCATCCAGATTCATCGTCACCGGTTCCAGTTGAAAATCGAGGGTATTAAAAATCCCTTCTTTGACAGGAACGATCTGAGTGGCATATCCTAAAAGAGATACCTGTAATTCCGTCACCTTCTCCCGGGTTTCCAAAGTATACAATCCATCGAAATCGCTGGTCACGCCGATGGTGGTACCCTTGAAAAATACATTCGCCAAAGGTAATACTTCTCCGGTCTTAGCATCTGTGATTTTCCCCCTTACTTTTGTACTTTGAGCCACAACCAGAAAACTCAGAGAAAAAAATAAGAAAAACAAAAAGGTTTTTTTCATTATCAGACGACTCCTTCCCTCAAAATATCGTGTAGATGTACCATACCTTTATATATGCGTCCTTCATCGACAACCACAAGTTGGGTAATACTATTGCGCTCCATCAACATAAAAGCGTTATAGGCCAATTCATCCTCGGCAATGGTTTTCGGCGAAGCCGACATGATATCCGCCGCTGTCAATCCGTCGACATCCGCATACTTTTCCAGCATCCTTCTCAAATCCCCGTCCGTCACGATTCCCAGCAAAGTTTCTTTTTCGTCCGTCACGGCCACAGCACCCAAACAACCTCCGGACATTTCCAGAATCACTTTACGAATCCCGTCGGTCAGGGACACCCTCGGCCTGTTTTCCTTATCGTAAACATCCGATACCCGTGTATACAACCGTTTTCCCAACGAACCTCCCGGATGGTAACGCGCAAAATCCCGGCTGGAAAAACTGCGGCATCCGATCAGGCACATGGCCAACGCATCTCCCATTACCAACTGAGCGGTCGTAGAATTGGTAGGAGCCAGATTATTGGGACAAGCCTCCTTCTCTACTTTCGCTTTGATCACGTATTCCGCATTCTGCGCCAGAAAAGAATCCGTATTGGATACCATAGCGACGATACGATTATTCCCGATATTTCTCACCAAAGGTACCAACACCTTGATTTCAGGCGTATTTCCGCTCTTCGAAATAAAGATGACCACATCTTCATCCCGGACCATCCCCATATCCCCGTGAATGGCATCGGCTGCATGCATAAAAACAGAAGGTGTACCGGTAGAATTGAGAGTCGCTACGATTTTTTGAGCAATAATGGCACTTTTTCCGATGCCAGTTATGATAACACGTCCTTTGCTTTCATAAATCAGCTTTACTACTTTTTCAAAATCGTCATCTATATCATCCACCAGCCGCCGCACCGACTCCGCCTCCTCCAATATCACCTTCTTTGCAACATCTTTAATATCAATCATTTTCTTTAAAGCTAAATAAACACCTATCCGAATACAATATTTATGCCAAAAAAAAAGCAAAAAATACTTGTAACAATTATTTTTTGCTATAACTTTACTAAGGACAAAAGTATCATTTTTTTATGATTCGCCCTAAAATCGGAGGTCCGAATATTGGAAGAGCCGGGTGTTTAAGTGTACAAAAGTTACTTTATTTAAATAATTGAATACCCCTTTTCATCCGGGCGCATCACCCGGAAAACAGGCAATACGCCCGGTTGAGGAACAAAAAGCCAGCGAGGGCTATATGTTCCATAGAAATTATGAGATTTTTGTTTGTTCGTTGGAATTAAGTTTTAAATTTGCATTTCCATTTTAAAAAGGTGTGCAAAAATAGTATTCATAGCAATGGGATTGGAGATGGATTTACATTCGAAATTAAAAGAGTATTTTGGCTTTGATAACTTTAAAGGGAACCAGGAAGCTATCATCAAAAACGTACTTGCCGGAAATAATACCTTTGTATTAATGCCTACGGGAGGCGGAAAATCCCTCTGTTACCAGTTGCCCGCCCTTATCCTGGAGGGGACGGCTATCGTCATTTCTCCTTTAATCGCCTTGATGAAAAATCAGGTAGACGCCATGCGTTCGTTCAGCGCAGCCGAAGGGGTCGCTCATTTTTTAAATTCTTCTCTGGCTAAAAACGAAATTTTAAAAGTAAAGGAAGATATCCTGGAAGGGAAAACCAAACTGTTGTATGTAGCTCCGGAATCCTTGACGAAGGAAAGTAATGTGGAATTCCTGAAAAAAATAAAAATTTCATTCTTTGCCGTAGACGAAGCGCACTGTATTTCCGAATGGGGACACGATTTCCGGACAGAATACCGGAAGATTCGTCCCATCGTAGAACAAATCGGTAAAGCGCCCATCATCGCCCTTACGGCCACCGCTACTCCGAAAGTGCAGCACGACATCCAAAAAAATTTAGATATGCTGGATGCTCAGGTCTTTAAATCTTCTTTCAACCGGTCAAACTTATACTATGAAGTCCGTCCGAAAAACGACCCGACCAAAGATATTATCAAATTTATCAAAAACCACGAAGGGAAATCCGGAATCATATACTGCCTCAGTCGTAAAAAGGTAGAGGAATTAGCGGAAGTTCTGCGGATCAACGGCATCAAAGCGGAAGCTTATCATGCCGGTATGGATGCTTCGACCCGTAGCGCCAACCAGGACAAGTTCCTGATGGAGGAAGTGGACGTGATTGTAGCCACCATTGCTTTCGGCATGGGAATTGATAAACCCGACGTCCGGTTTGTCATCCATTACGACATTCCCAAAAGCCTGGAAGGATATTACCAGGAAACCGGAAGAGCGGGAAGGGACGGAGGAGAAGGCATTTGCATCACCTATTACAGCTATAAAGACATACAGAAGCTGGAAAAATTCATGCAAGGGAAACCCATTGCAGAGCAGGAAATAGGGAAACAATTGCTGATGGAAACCGTTTCTTATGCAGAAACCTCCATGTGCCGGCGAAAAGTGCTTTTACATTATTTCGGAGAAGAATACAACGAAGACAGTTGCGGATGTTGCGATAACTGCCTCTATCCTAAAAAAGAATTTGAGGGGAAGGAATACATGCTCGATGCCCTGACCCTGGTCAGTGAAGTACAGGAGAAATTCAAAATCGAACACCTGGTCAATATCTTGATCGGCGAGGCCGATTCGGCCATAAAAGCTTATAAACACGACAAACTGGAAATGTTCGGATCCGGTTCGGAAAAGAACAAACAATTCTGGACGATGGTTTTCAGAAGAGCCTTGATCAGCGGCTTTATAGAAAAGGATATAGAACAATACGGCGTCATTAAAATAACAAAAGAAGGTTTAGACTTTTTAGAACATCCTAAAGAATTTATGCTGATGGAAGATCGTAATTTCGATGAAAGCGAAGAGAAGATTCAAGAAAAAGCAGGAGTATCCGCCCTGGACGATACTCTATTCGCGATATTGAAAGACTTAAGAAAGAAAATTGCCAAAACAAATAATCTGCCTCCCTATGTAATCTTCCAGGATCCTTCCCTGGAGGATATGTGTATCAACTATCCCATTACGCTGGAAGAACTGGCGAATATACAGGGAGTCGGTACGGGGAAAGCTCAAAAATACGGGAAAGAATTTATAGAAATCATCAAGCAATACGTTGAAGACAACGAAATCGAACGGGCTCAGGATATGGTGGTCAAAACCGTAGCCAACAAGTCGAAATTCAAAGTGTATATCATACAGAACATCGACCGCCAAATCGATCTCGAGGACATCGCTTCCGCCCAAGGACTTTTGTATGAAGAACTGATTAAAGAAATGGAAGCCATCGTATTTTCCGGGACCAAATTGAATATCGATTACTACATCAATAAAATCCTGGACGAAGACCAGCAACAGGAAATCTTCGACTACTTCATGGAAGCTCAGACGGACAATATTCAGGAAGCATATGACGAATTCGAAGGGGATTACTCTGAAGAAGACCTGCGCCTGATGCGCCTGAAATTCCACTCCAAACACGGAAATTGATTCTTCCCCAGACACAAAGGGCCGGGTCCCTTTGTGTCATTTTTATTTTCCGTCAGCATGCAAATGAAAATACTTTCTCATAAACAAACAGTACCCCACAGCTAAGAAGAGAATCGTGGCTGTGAAATACCACCACCGATAAGCATAACAAGCCAAATAACCGATAAAAACCACACCTTGCAGCAGCATATAAAAGAGGGATACCAGCGTATGTGGTATTTTGAGTTCATTGGCCATCAACTGATAGAGGTGTTTACGGTGGGGCAAACCGATGTTTTCGTGCAGCATCAGTCTGTGAATGATTGTCAGCATACTGTCTACCCCATAGACGACCAGCAGAATGATATATCCCGGATCGCCCGTCTGCAAAATCAATTTCCCCAACAAGAATAGAATTACAAACGCTATTCCCACCGAGCCGACATCTCCGGCAAAACACTTCGCTCTCTTGCGGAAATTGAAAAGGCAAAAAACCGCCACAGCCAGGAGTATCCCCCACAGCAATTGCGGTTCTACAAAACTGACCCGGAATTCATTCACATAAGCGAGCGCTCCGAGTACAATCAAGCTGTAGCCTCCTGTAATCCCATTGATGCCGTCCATAAAGTTATAGGCATTGATGATCCCCGTGCATACTACTAATGCAAGGGGGATATACCACCAGTGAAGTTCCTCCATACCCAGTTGATAAAACAACAAAACCATTGCTGTAAAATGGAGGATCAACCTTATCTTCGGAGCTACCGAGCGTATGTCATCTACAAAACTCACCCCGGCAATCAGCGTCAGTCCGCCTATAAACCAGGGATACTCAAATCCGCTTCCGACAAAATACACCAAGGCCCCGACATAAAATACAATGCCGCCGCCTCTCCATGTTATCCGCGTATGGGAACTTCTTTCATTGGGTTTATCAATAATATCGAACCGGTCTGCCAATCGGAAATAAACCCATTCTGCCGCTAACAACAGCAGAAAAACAAACAAACAATACATAGAATGAAAAAGTGGAAGGTTAGCAAACACAAAGGGAGGGTTCCTTTGGGTCATAAGAAAAGGGCGTCCGAAAGTCAGACACCCTTCAACCGATGAGTAGTATTTTTAACAACATGTTCTCTCCAGGAGAACAGGATTACAGAATTTTTACTTCTTTTACTTCCTTAAGAATAGGTTCACCGTTCAACGGCTTATAAATGATGACCAAATCATTATAATGTACCGCATCCGGGATAACCACCTGGGAATCACACAGAAAGGCATAATTGGTGCCATTCACTACTTGCGTCGCAACAGCGAGAGGAGTACGTCCGACTCCGACAAAACCCCGGAGGGTTTCCTCGAAAAGTTTTCTTTCTTCCTCAGCAATTTCCCTGAAATTACTGAAGCAACCACACATGTTTTCCATAAGCATTTTTTTTTAGTTAGCAAATAAACGATAAAACACCACTCATCTTACCATAAGAGACATGAAATTCTCTACATGCTCATCAAAATTAATAATAATATTAAATAAAACATTCTTTTTTACCAATTATTTTATTTTAATTTTAATTATATCCTTCCGAAAAAGTAAATACATCCGAACAAGAAAAGTGAAATCTTAGCCTGAGAAACTCCGAATTGTTTTCAATAACCCCTCGCGTGCGCAGACAGGCATTTGAGAAATACCTAAGGCTTTTTTTATTTTGATATTGGAGACAACGTAATTTTCCGTCAATTTCTGCAGCCTTTCCAGATTCAGCGGCAGGTGTACGACGCTTCCAAGACGGGCACAGCCTGTCATGAACCCCCGGTTTACCTTCCAGATATGCGGCTATGGTTGTGGAGTAAACAACTGAAGAATCAGATACAAAAAACGGCGTATAACGGTACGGATTTTATACCGTTCTCAAAGCCGAAATTTTTCTTCGATATGCGAATAGAATATGCGGATTTATATTTCCCGATAAAGACACCTAAACTTTTCGAGCGATTCCGCTTTCCCTTTTTTACTTCTATAGGTATGACATCATTGCCCGGTTGTATGACAAAATCAACCTCGGCTTTACCATCGCTTTGCCAATAATAAGGTATATGACCATTCGAAACCAAGGCCTGTGCCACATAGTTTTCGGTCATTGCGCCTAAATACGTATTATCCTCCTCAACAGTAGAAAGAATCATTTGCAGAGGCATTCCGGATCTCAAAGTAAGCATTCCTATATCGGCCATATATAATTTAAAGTCCGCCAGAGCGACATAGGCATTTACCGGAATAAAGCCATGTTCCAGCCTCTGACATTTAAGTACTATTCCGGCAAAAACAAGCCATTCTATGGCCTCTCCGAAAATCGTGGCCGTCCCTCCCCGCTGTACCACCTTGTACTGAAACTTGGTATTCTCCTTAGCGAGCTGGGCAGGGATAGAGTTATAGCAAGCCCTTACCCGGATACTTGTTGTCGGATCTGCATATTTGGCCATATCAGCTATATACTGATTGAGTATATTGTTTTGGATCTGCTGTACCTGAATAAAACTATTCGTCCTGATATATTCAACTACAGCAGCAGGCATCCCCCCCACAATAAAATAGTTCCGATAATGCTCCAAAGCCAGTTCATGCCATGCCTCCGGCATCCTTTCATCATTCGTGTAGTGCTTCCGGATCTTCACAGCAAGTTCTTCCTTGTCCATTGCCCAAAGGAATTCCTCGAAGTCCAACGGGTATAAAGTAAGCTCGTCCACCTTTCCTACCGGATAAGAATATTTCTGCCGGTTCACGGCGACTCCCAGCAGCGAGCCAGCAGCCACCACATGATACTGCGGAGCCTGCTCGTAAAAATACTTCAGTGCAGTCAAGGCTCTTTCGCAAGCTTGTATCTCATCAAAGAAAATCAAAGTCTTGCCAGCCGTTATCCGCTCCCCTTTCAAGGCTTCAATGAATTGTATGACCTTCACAGGTGAGAGTTCCGTATCCAACAAACGGACGAATGCACTTTCTATCTCCAGGTTAAGATACACCGTGTTCTCGAATTTCTCCCTGCCGAACTCCTCCAAAATATACGTTTTACCCACTTGACGGGCACCACTTACGACCAGAGGCATCCGGTTCGGTTTATCCTTCCACTCGTTCAGAGCGACACTGATTTTACGTTTCATCGGTATCTGATTTTTCCACAAACATACGAAAACGTTCCAAAAAATCAAAATATCCTGATTATTCCGACCATTTTAATCAAAAATCCACTACAGTTTCATAGTAAGTATCCCCATCTTCCGGATCATACCATTCATTGATCCAGAACTGGGTATACAGCTCTTCATCTCCGGTATTAGTGATATTGTGTGTATACCAGACCGGCATATCCACATACGAAGGTTCCGAACCGTCCAGCTCAAAATCCAGGACTTCGTCCGTACCGACTTTCCGTAACTGTATCCGCGCCTTCCCCCGGATTACCGTAAAACGTTCAATTTTCCGGGTATGGTAGTGATTCCCACGGGTAATACCCGGCACCGTGGTAGAAAACGAAACCTGTCCCCCCCATACCCAACTTAAGCGTCTCCACGAAAACACCCCGCGAATCTGCATGAGGAACGAGTTTCACCGGAAAATGACTCTCCATGTCTATATAACCACGGAACGTATTGAAAATTCGGTTCCGGGAAAAGTAGGTTTTTCTCCACCACAAACATTAAGATTTATCGGCCGAACGGACAAATACGATATCGTCCCGGAATAATTTCCGGTAGGTGATATGGGTTTTTACCGCTGTCGCGCTCAGGTATTTCATCAGATGCATCATCTGAGGATTAAAGTCTCCGATCCAGTTCATTTCCAAATACTTGTAATGGCTGTTCCGTTCCACGACCTGTTCACAAAAACATTTGATCAAGGCAGCTTCCACCCCTTTTCCCTGAAATTCCGGAATAACACCGAACAATTGGCCCAAAGCCACGTCTATTTTTTTCACGTGCCGATAATACAAAAATTTGAGTATCCCGGGCAAATTCAGTTTACCGTTCACATGTTTCAAGGCCTGATTAATCTCCGGAAACATCAGAAAGAACCCGATGGGCTTTTCCCGGTAATACCCGAAATAAATAAGGTCTTTATCGATAATGGGTTGCAGGCTTTTATATATGGATATTACCTGTTCCCGGGTAATCCCATCTACTCCGTGTACCTCCAGGTTCCAGGCTTTATTGTACACTTCCAGCAAAGAATCTATCGCCTTTTCCCGGCCGATTTCCCGGTAGGTGCGTACGGCATAGTCCGGGCTTTTCAACAAACGATCGGCCTTCCACACCACTACCGGAGCCAGGCTATCTACTACCAAACGGTTGCGGTAAGTAAATTGTTTGAAGTAATCCCGGAAACCGTATTCCTCAAAAAAACGAACATAATAAGGCAAAGTATAGGGCATGGCATAGTTCGGTGCACGATCGAATCCGTCGACCAGCAATCCCCACCACTCCATCCGCTCTCCGAAATTCACCGGGCCTTCCATCGCCTCCATCCCCCGGCTTTCCAACCATCCGCGGCATTGATCAAAAAGCAGAAATGCCGCTTCCCGGTCTTCGATGCATTCGAAAAAACCCATTTGTCCCACTGTATATTTATCCAAACGACAGGTTTTACCGTTGATAAAAGCGGCTACTCTCCCCACACATTCTCCCTCCCCGTTTTGTAATATCCAGCGGATACATTCTCCCTGTTTAAAACAAGGATTCTTCTTTGGATCGAAAACTTTTTTTATATCGCTGTCCAGCGGCCGTATCCAGTGAGGACAATTCTTATAAAGTTTTAAAGGCAAATGCAAAAAAGCCTTTTCCTGAGTTTCATTTTTAACTTCGACGATTGAATACATAGATCCTATTTATAATCAAAAGAGGCCAGGGGAATTCAGGAATGCCTGAAAGAAACAGTTTCTTCTTCCAGCAATTCATGCTCCAACAAAGCCTTCCGTTCTTTATTTTTTTGTTTCCTGTCCTGGAACTTATATTCCAGTCTTCTTTCCCATACGGCAAATATAGCCAATAGAAAACGGGGAATCATCAACCAGAGAACCGGTAATCCGATCACCATAAAAAGTAAGGGGTCTTCGACCTGTGAATGGGACACCGCCAGATGATGATTGATCAGATCCGCTTCCCGCCGGTCCAGTTTCCCGCTACGGGCATAATCCATCATAATGGCCGAACCGTAGGCCAATCCTACGGTATTTCCCAAAATCCACAAAAAAGAAACGGAAGCGGGCAATCCGAAAATCCGCATGAGAGGGGAAAAGCAGCCGGATAACCATTTTAAAATTCCGAACTCCTCCAGCATACGTTGTACAATCATCAACGAAATAATGATGACAAATATTTTCCCACACAACCACAAACTGCTTTCCAACCAATGCAATAAGGTTTCCTGAAATCCCATGGATACCGTTGCCGCCGGAGTTAAGCGGGCGGGCATTTCCGGCATAACCCGGTTGAGGAGAAAAGCGGCAATAAAACTGCAGATAACCCTTAACCCCATCATCCGCCAGGCTGAAGAACCGGTTTTCTTCTGCACTAAGGTTTCGATGATGAATCCGTGCGAAATCAAACACATAACCGCCAGTATCACCCCTTCCCGTACCGTAAAATCCAAGGTGGCGATCAGGGCGATCACCGTATAAATATTGGTAAAAATACTGCTGACAAACACCAGGGCGGCATCTCCGGGCAAACCTAAAGCCGTAAACAAAGGGGCGGCAAAAGAAGAAAGATAGGGCAAAATGTTGAAATAAGACAACAACATCACAAAGAAAGAGACCGGCAGCATGATCTTTAAAAACCAATACGAAGTTTTAAGACCTACCGGCACTCCCTTTTTCACACACCCGAGGATTCTATCTCTGATATTTTCCATATTTTATCTCAATTCTTCCGTCAGCAAACGAATCTCCATCACCGGGCTGATCCGTTCGTACAGGATGTTATACACCGCATTAGTGATCGGCATATGCACATTATAATGTTCGTTGATCTCCTTGATACCTTTTACGGCAAAATAACCTTCGGCAATCATCAGCATCTCCATTTGAGCCGATTTCACGGAATATCCTTTTCCGATCATCGTACCGAAGGTCCGGTTCCGGCTGAACTGGGAGTAAGCCGTTACCAGCAGGTCGCCCAGGTAAGCCGAACTTTTGATATCCCGGTGTATCGGGTGCACGGCAGCCACAAAGCGCTCGATCTCCTGGATGGCATTCGAAATCAATACGGCCTGAAAGTTATCCCCATACCGAAGCCCGTGACAAATTCCGGCGGCAATGGCGATTACATTTTTCAGTACAGCCGAATATTCCGTTCCGTAAATATCGTCCGAAATACTCGTTTTTACATAATGGCAATCGAAGGTCTGGGCCACGTGCCGGGCCATTTTCAGGTCATTGCTGGCAAAGGTAAGGTAGGACAAACGTTCCAAAGCGATTTCTTCCGCATGACAGGGACCGGAAATAATGACGATCTGTTCCAGAGGCACCTGATAATACTTACTGAAATATTCGCCGATAATCAAATTGTCGTCGGGAATCAAACCTTTGATTGCGGAAATGACCACTTTGTTTTTCAACGAACGGGTAATGCGGGAAGTGGCATTCTTCAGGAAAGCACTGGGAATAGCGAAAATAATCATATCGCTCATTTCGATCAACTCGTCCAGATCGTCCGTAAAGGTAATCTGCGATAAATCGAATTCCACTTCGCACAAATAGCGGGGATTATGGCTCAAATCCTTGAACGTATTGATCGTTTCGATGTTCCGCATGAACCAGTTGATATGATCGTTGGTTTCAGTAAGTATCTTAGCAATAGCTGTCGCCCAACTACCGCCTCCCACAATGCCGAGCCTCGGTTTTTCCGGTAATTCCATACTGTTTTTATTTAAAATACAGGGAAGTGTATTCCGGAAGCCGTTTTGCTGCCGGATCCGCTCTCCTGGATATCCGTTATTTTGAAATCCATTTTTTCACTTCTTCCGGAGAAGGCGCCGTCAATCCCAGTTTTTCTTTCTTATTAATTCCGCAAAGCTGCTGATGAAACTTATTGGGATTATCGATTCCGTTTAAAGCGTCTACCGTCGGATAACCGGCTTTTCGGACCACCTCTATCCATTCTTTCGGAATCCCCCGCGCTTCGAACTGATCATCCGCATCTACGGCTATTTTTTTCTCGGGTTTCATTTGCGGGAAAAACAATACGTCCTGGATAGAGGGACTATTGGTAAGAAACATACACAAACGGTCGATCCCGATTCCCATACCGGAAGTCGGCGGCATTCCGTATTCCAGGGCCCGCACAAAATCGTAATCGATATACATGGCCTCATCATCTCCTCTTTCCTGCAATTTCATCTGTTGCTGAAAACGATCCAACTGATCGATAGGATCGTTCAATTCGGAATACGCATTAGCCACTTCTTTCCCATTCACGAACAACTCGAAACGTTCCGTCAAATCCGGATTATCGCGGTGTTTTTTCGTTAAAGGGGACATTTCCTTGGGGTAATCGTAGATAAACGTGGGTTGAATATAATGCCCTTCGCATTTTTCCCCGAAAATTTCGTCGATCAATTTTCCCTTTCCCATGGTTTTATCTACCGGAATATGCATGTCCACACAAGCCTGATACAATTCTTCTTCGGACATTTTCTCAATGTCGTAGCCGGTATATTCTTTGATGGCATCCGACATTCTTACCCGACGGAACGGACGCTTGAAATCGATTTCTTTTCCTTCCAGCATCGCTTTGGTAGTACCGTTCATAGCCAGAGCCACTTTCTCCACCATTTCTTCCGTAAAGTTCATCATCCACAGATAATCTTTATAGGCTACATAAATTTCCATACAGGTAAATTCCGGATTATGCGTCCGGTCCATCCCCTCGTTGCGGAAATTGCGGGAAAACTCATAGACCCCCTCGAAACCGCCTACGATCAATCTTTTCAGGTACAACTCATTGGCGATCCTCAGATACAAGGGGATGTCCAGGGCATTGTGGTGCGTAATAAACGGACGGGCGGAAGCTCCCCCGGGGATAGCCTGCAATACGGGAGTCTCCACTTCCAGATACCCGCGGCTATTGAAAAATTCCCGGATGGCATTGATCATACGGGTGCGTTTGATAAAAACGTCCTTGACCTGAGGATTCACGATCAAATCCAGATAACGCTGGCGATACCGTTGTTCCGGGTCCGTAAACGCATCGAATACTTTCCCGTCTTTTTCCTTGACCACCGGCAGAGGACGCAAAGACTTGGACAACAGGACCAATTCCCGGGCATGTACCGAAATTTCGCCCGTCTGGGTCCGGAAAACAATTCCCTTTACGCCGACCACGTCCCCGATATCCATCAATTTTTTAAATACCACATTGTAGGCGGTTGAAGCTTCATCCCTGGAAATATCGTCCCGGCTCACATACACCTGAATGCGGCCTGTGGCGTCCTGCAATTCAAAAAACGAGGCTTTACCCATAATCCTCCGGGTCATCATCCTGCCCGCCACGACCACTTCCCACTCCTCCATTCCATCCGTAAATTTCTCTTTAATTTCCTGAGCCCGGTGCGTCACCGGAAATTCGGCAGCCGGATAAGCTTCGATTCCCAGTTTGGATAATTCGTTCAAAGAATTCCTCCGGATAATCTCCTGTTCACTCAATTCAGTAACACCCATTTTATTTATAATTTAAATATTTTATAATCAATAAATTAACCCTCATCATAACCGTTTCGAGCAGCAAAGATAATAAAAAATAAAGAGAATACTACCCTATTTATTTGATTTGTAACTCTATACCTTCCCGGCGGATTGGCTGTTCAAAAATTATGGAATTTTAGCTTTGAAATAAGGAGGAATTTCCGCTACTTTGTATCAGAATTGGAAAAAAGTATAATGAAAAAAAGATGGGTTATAAACACTCCCCCGGAGAAAAATAAAATACAGGAATTATCACAAAAACTCAATTGCAATCCCGTTATTGCCAACCTTTTACTTCAACGGGGAATCGATAGTGCCGAAAAAGCACAGGCATTTTTTTATCCTTCGCTGAATATGCTTCACGATCCGTTTCTGATGAAAGATATGGATAAGGCCGTGGAACGTCTGGATAAGGCCATCGCCCAGGAGGAAAAAGTAATGATTTACGGCGATTACGATGTCGACGGTACCACAGCCGTAGCGCTTCTTTACAAATACCTGAAAAATAAATGTAATAAAAACAATCTGGAATATTATATTCCGGACCGTTATACCGAAGGATACGGAGTGTCCGTCAAGGGCATCGACTATGCGGCGGAAAATAATTTCACCCTGATTATCGTAACGGATTGCGGGGTAAAAGCCGTGGAAAAAGTAAAATACGCCCGGCAAAAAGGCATAGATATCATCATCTGCGACCATCACACCCCAGGAGACGCTTTACCCGATGCGATAGCCGTACTCGACCCCCAAAGGGAAGATTGCCCTTATCCTTACAAATGGTTGAGCGGATGCGGGGTCAGTTTCAAATTGGTACAAGCCCACAGCATCAAACATAATTTACCGATGTCCGAACTGTACAAATTATTGGACCTGCTCTGCGTCAGCATCGCCAGCGACATCGTGCCCATTACGGGCGAAAACCGGATTTTGGCCTATTACGGTCTCCGGCAATTAAACGAAAAGCCGAGCCTGGGTTTGAAAACGATTATTAAAATTGCCGGCATCGGGAAAGGGATTACCATCAATGACATCGTTTTCCGCATCGGCCCCCGCATCAATGCGGCCGGGAGGGTGGAATCGGGCCGGAAGGCGGTTGCCTTACTTACCGCCGACGAACAGTGCAACGCCAGTGATATCGCTTCGGACATTAATACGTTTAACGACCAACGCAAGAAACTGGATCACGATATCACCGAAGAAGCCATCTGCCACATCACCCACTCGGAAATCGAACCTTCGAAGAAAACGACGGTTCTTTTCAACCGCAACTGGCATAAAGGGGTCATTGGCATCGTGGCTTCCCGCCTTACCGAATCTTTTTACCGTCCTACGATCATACTGACCGAATCCAACGGCTTCGCTACCGGCTCCGCCCGTTCGGTGGAAGGTTTCGACTTATATTATGCCATCTCCCAGTGCAGCGAATACCTGGAAAACTACGGAGGACATAAATATGCGGCCGGTCTTACGTTGAAAATCGAAAATATCGAACCTTTCAAGCAGAAATTCGAACGAATCGTCCGGGAGACCATCAACGAAGAAATGCTTACTCCTCAGATCAATATCGATGCCCAGATAAAATTATCGGACATCACCCCCGATTTATACGCTATGCTTCAAAAGTTCGCTCCCTTCGGCCCCAACAATACCATACCCGTATTTATGACCGATCACGTGGTAAACTTTATCGGTACAAAAAGAGTCGGCCGGAATAACGAACATTTAAAGCTGGTTGTCGTAGACGATACGAGAGCTTGTAACGACCGCAGCGGTATCGGGTTCGGCATGGGCCATTTATTCGAGGAAGTAAACTCCGGCAAAGCCTTCAATATTTGCTATACTTTACAGGAAAACGAATTCATGGGAAAGGTCGATATCCAAATGATGCTGAAGGATATTAAATTCGAAGAAGACCGGGAGGAATAAAAAGATATGCAGAGTTCTTCATCCAAATTACTGGACAAAGCCGTGGAGCAATTTGCTTCCCTGCCCGGGGTGGGACGGAAAACCGCCCTGAAGTTCGTACTCCATTTGCTGAAAAAAAATTCGTCGGATGTGGATACTTTTATCCGGAGCATCAGTGAACTGAAAAGCAAAATCCGGGAATGTCGGCTGTGTCACAACATTGCCGATGAAGAATTATGTGAGATATGCTCCGATCCGAAACGCGATTTTACCCTCATTTGCGTGGTGGAAAACATCAAGGACATTTTGTCCATTGAAGCTACCGGTCAATATCACGGCCTCTATCACGTATTGGGAGGCATCATTTCTCCCATGGAAGGCATCGGTCCCGCCGACCTGAATATAGACTCTCTCCTGCAACGGACGGAAAACCCCGAAGTCAAAGAAATTATTTTCGCTTTGAGCGCAACGATAGAAGGAGATACTACCGGCTATTACATCTATAAAAAATTAAAACACAAGGAATACCTGGCCATCAGCACCATCGCCAAAGGCATTGCCATCGGAAACGATTTGGAATATACCGACGAACTGACCCTGGGGCGTTCCATCGTCAACCGGATTACTTATTCCGGGAACTGATCAAAGCAAGGTAAAAGCAAAAGGGATCAGCCCTGAAGCTTTTACACACACACTTTGACGCGCCCCCATCATAATGACGTCGAAATCCCCGAAACGCCGGATATATTCCGACATCACCTGCCGGCAAGCTCCGCAAGGGGGAACAAAATTCTCCGTCGGCTTTCCCTTTTCACAAGCTGCAACAGCCAGCGCTTGAATACCTATTCCAGGAAAACGACTCCCGGCATAATACAAAGCCGTACGTTCGGCACACATTCCGCTGGGATAAGCCGCATTTTCCTGATTCGTGCCCCAAACGATTTCTCCGTTTGTCAAACAGAGAGCGGCCCCGACGGAAAAACCCGAATAAACACTATAAGCATGATCCACTATTTCCAAGGCTTTCCGGCACACTTCGTCGTATTCCAGAGGCCAGGAATTTTCATATACCGTGTAATCTATCTTGACTTCTCTTTTATCCATAGCTTATTTTTACTATTTTTACAGCGTGATATTGGTTTTGTAAAGTTCGTAAATCTTTACGAAGATTACACCATTTACGGCATATTTTTTACTTTTCTCCGGGCTAAATAAAAGCCGGAAAAGTATTTTATAATTGGTATTTCATGATGAGGACATTCAAATTACTGACGCTTCTGCTATTCGGTATTTCCACCTTGCAGGGATTTTCTCAATCGCGGGAAGCTTTCATCCGCAAATATAAACACCTAGCTATAAAAGAAATGGAAAGGACCGGTATTCCTGCCAGCATCAAACTAGCCCAGGGTATACTGGAATCGGGTTGTGGCATATCCGAACTCTCCGTGAACGCCAATAACCATTTCGGCATAAAATGCCACAATTGGGTGGGAGCCACCTATCACATGGACGACGATAAACCGGAAGAATGTTTCCGGAAATATAAAAGTCCGGAACAATCGTGGGTCGACCACAGCGAATTTTTGTTGTCCCGTCCCCGCTACGCGTCCCTTTTCAAAATACCGGCTACAGACTACAAAGCCTGGGCCCGGGGCCTGAAAGCCGCCGGTTATGCCACAAATCCCCAGTATGCGGAAAAATTGATCCGGATCATCGAAGAAGAACACCTCTATCGTTACGACCGTAAAGTTAAACATCCGACAGTTGCTCCTCACGAACTGGCTCAGACCCCAGCCGTCAACCGCCCAAACGCGGCTCAAGCCGTCGCTTCGGCTAACTACCGGAAGCGGGAAGAAATGGTCAACGGTATCCTGTGTATCCGGGTTAAAACCGGCGATTCATTGGAAAACATCGCCAATTATTACGGCATCAAGCTCAAAAAGCTTTTGGCCTATAACGATAAAAACGATTATAACCTGATTCCGGGACAACTGGTATTTCTGAAAAAGAAAAAGAATAAAGCCGCCCGGGGATATGAATTCCATCGCGTCAAAGCAGGCGACAACCTCTACCTGATCTCTCAGATGTACGGGGTAAAACTAAAGAGCCTTATAAAATTCAATTACATTCAAAACAATACCCCCTTGCTGGAAGGTGAGAAGATCTATCTCAGAAGCCGGGCAGGTATGTGAAAGAAAACCTATGGAAAATAAACCTGCTACTTTTTGGTCTGTCAATACGCCTTTCGGCCTGTTAATGGGAGGATGCTTTATCCTGGCTTCCTGGCTTTCGTTCAGGCAGAGCAACAACATCTATGCAAATCCCGCCCTGGATAGAATCATTACTTTTTTATACGTTATCGGGCTTTTCCTGCAAATACGCCGCTTCCGGGAAAGTCCCGTACAACAAGGATATATTTCTTACGGAGGCGCACTGAAAACCGGCGTGTATCTTTCCCTGATCATCGGGGTTGTATATGGAATCTACAGTGTTTTTATTTACTCCGCTCATCCGGAGATGCTACAGAATTACCTGACTACGGTTCAGGCCGCTTTTCAGCAACTCTATCCCGAATCTCCCCTGGGAGAGAAAATGAGTGAAATGCTTACCCTGTTTACAACTCCCTATACGATGGGATTTTCAGAATTCCTATCCAAAATTATTTTAGGAAGCGTGTACTCTTTAGTCATTGCCGCTTTTCTGAGAAAAAGCCGGCCGAAACCGTTTTCTTCCGAAAACCGCCAGAACTTCGTCTAAATTTAAACGCATAACCATGGACCTATCCGTCATCATCCCGTTATACAACGAAGCAGAATCCTTACCGGAACTAACGGCCTGGATCGAAAAAGTGATGAACGAAAATAAATTTACCTATGAAATCGTGATGATCGACGACGGCAGTAACGATAATTCCTGGGAAGTGATCGAAACTTTGTCGACCCGCAACCCCCGACTGAGAGCCATTAAGTTTCGCCGCAATTACGGCAAATCCGCGGCTTTACATTGCGGATTCCAAGCCGCACAAGGAGAAGTGGTGATCACGATGGACGCCGATATGCAGGATAGTCCTGACGAAATTCCCGCTTTATATGACATGATCCGCCGGGAAAACTACGATCTGGTCTCCGGCTGGAAAAAAAAGAGACACGATCCTTTATCTAAAACCATACCGACCAAAATTTACAATGCCACCGCCCGGAGGTTCTCCGGAATCCGGCTACACGATTTCAATTGCGGATTAAAAGCCTATAAAAACCAGGTCGTCAAAAGCATAGAAGTATACGGCGAAATGCACCGCTATATTCCCATCCTGGCTAAACAGGCGGGATTTACCCGTATCGGAGAAAAGGTGGTACAACACCGGGCCCGGAAATACGGCGTAACTAAATTCGGATTAAACCGGTTTATGAACGGTTTCCTGGATCTATTGTCCATCTCTTTTATCACCGGTTTCGCCAAAAAGCCCATGCATCTTTTCGGAGCCCTGGGCACTTTATTGTTTATCATCGGATTCGGAGCTACGGCCTGGTTGGGCGTAAACAAGCTCATCTGCCTGCATAACGGAATCAAAGCTCCTTTGATTACTAACAGTCCCTATTTTTATATTGCACTGACTTCCATGATCTTAGGCACCCAGCTTTTTCTCGCCGGTTTCATTGCTGAACTGGTGTCCCGCTCCGCTACAGACCGGAACGTATATCAGATCGACCGGGAAATCTGACCTTTAGCGGTTGTCGGTATGTTCCTGCCAGACCGTACAAGCGACACAGTGGGTTCGTTCGTTGTTTTCGTCTCTCAGCAGATGATGGATCACGAGGTTCCCTTCCGGGCTCGTTCGCATCTCATACCAGGCAAGAACCGGACTGTCCGGCAGTATCTCGTGTTCGTACACCACTTCCACTTCTTCCAGGATGTGATTCCTTAAGAATTCAAAAGGTAAAGAATTGGTGATCCACCGCATATAGGAGGCCTGGGTAACATGACCGTTAAAATCGATATTGTCAAAGGTAGCGGTAAAACGACGGGCGAACTTCATCCCCTCCGTTTTCACTTCCTTCTCATACAAAAGATGTCCCAGATCCAGTTTTTCAATCGAATGTTCGGTACTCATGTCCACCACTCTGGGGGATAAACGTACCGGACGGCGGCGTTTCAAATCAATGGTCATCCATTCGGAGACGGCTTTTACGATGACTTCCCCGTCTTCCCGTATCATTTGATAATCTCTCAACGCAAACAACCGGTCTACACCCGAAGGCCAGGTTTCCAGAATGACCTTCTCTTCCTTATGCGGCATTTTATATAACCGGATGTGTAAACGGTGCAACATCCAGGTCAACCCTTCCTTATTCAACGTATCCACATCGACCCCCAGCATTTCGGTCTGTCTTTCCGCCACATCATTGAATAAATCGCATAACGTTTTGATAAACAATCTTCCTTTATAATTGGTATAATGATTATAAATCTTAATTTTCTCCGAATACTTCGTTACCATAGTTTTATTCTTTGTGTAGGTAAAATTAGAGATATTTTACGGGTTTGCCAAAAAATAGATTCTTTTCTTCCCCTGCCACAGGCAGAGCATTCCCCTTCTTCCTGCAGGTGTACCCGAAAAACATTCAGAGGTTATGTGTAACCCCTTCCCCCCGGTTTTCCGTAAAAGAAATAAAAACTTGTTATAAATGTACTATCGCTGCATCCTTGTATTTCTCTCTCTGCTATGGTTTTTCTCTTGTAAAAAGGAAAAAGTCGCCGGACTTGCCGATCCGGTACGCCCGGTGCTGGTAGCGAAGGCAGAAGCCCTGGGAACCATCGATAAAACCTATACGGGCGTGGTTGAGGCTGAGGAATTCAGTGTCCTGGCTTTTAAAATACCGGGCACCCTGACGGAAGTGAATGTAGAAGAAGGAGAAATCGTTCCCCGGGGAACCGTAATCGCCCGGATCGATCCGGAAGACTATGAATTACAATACCAAACGGCTCTCGCTAATTTTCAAACTGCCAAATCCATCTACGAACGTACCGCACGCCTACAGGCGCAAGATGCAACCGCTCTCCAAAATCTGGAAATCGCCCGGGCGGATTACATCCAGGCGACCTCCGCCATCGACATTGCTAAAAGTACGCTGGGGTATACCCGTTTAACCGCTCCGTTCCGGGGACTGATAGAAAAAAAATACGTAGAAAATTACCAGCAGGTATTGATCGGAGAAGCCATCGTCAAACTGGTCAATCCCGATAAAATCGAAGTTCGTTTTGTACTTCCGGAAAACAGTATCCATCTGTTAGAAGCTCCTAAAACCATCTATGTCCAATTCGATACGCATGCCGGCGAATGGTTTGAAGCTGAAATCAAAGAATTTGTATACTCTTCCGACGGTTCAGGCATCCCCGTCACCCTCCGCATCACGGATGCTGCATTCGAACCGTTCCGAAACGAAATTTATCCGGGTTTTTCCTGTAAGGTATTGTTTAAAATAGAAAACACCGTGGCCGACCGCTTCATCGTGCCTGCCAGCGCCCTCGTCCGGGAACAGGGAAAAGACTATCTCTGGATGGTGGATTCCGCACAAATGAGGGTTTTCCGCCACCCGGTCGTAGCTCTTCGGTTCGAGAATCAGGCCCTCATCCGGGAAGGACTCAACCGCAACGATATCATCGTCATTGCCGGGGTGGATGATCTCCAAGAAGGACAAAAAGTAAGCCTCAGAAAGGAATAAAACCATATATAACTATCTAAAAACAGAACTATGAGCTTTTTACAGGAATTCAAAGCCTTCGCCATGAAGGGCAATGTAGTGGACCTGGCCGTCGGTATTATCATCGGGGGAGCGTTCGGTAAGATTGTATCTTCCCTGGTCAGCGACGTGATCATGCCCCCTGTAGGACTGCTGATCGGAGGCGTCAATTTCAGGAACCTGGTTATTCCCCTCAAACCGGCCGGAGTAGATGCAGCAGGAAAAGCCACCGAAGCCGTCAGCATACATTACGGGAACTTTATTCAGGTTTCTCTGGATTTTATCATCATCGCTTTCTCCATCTTCTTACTGATCAAAGCCATCAACAGCTTACGCAAAAAACAGGCGGCCACTCCCCCTCCTCCTCCGCCTATGCCCACTAAAGAAGAAGCCCTCCTTACGGAAATCCGGGATATATTAAAAGAAAAGAAATAAGCGGATACCGCTCGTCCGGAAAATTCAATTCCCCAGACGAGCGGTTTTTTCCTCTTCTCCCGCCTGCCGGGCGGAAGATTATGCACCGATCAGAGATTCAGCCTATATCCTACAGAGAACTGGAATACTCCGTTTTTATTGGTCGAACCGAAGGTATCTTTATCGAACACATTCGTCAAACCGATATTGTAACGGGCCGAAAACAGTACACCCATTTTCAGTTCGTAAGAAGCACCTACAGCAAAACTCAAATCCACCGTATTCAGATGATCCATTTCCTTCTTAATAACCTCCCCTCCTTGTTTCACCTTCACTTTGGCATTTAAAGCAAATCCCAACTGAGGTCCCAGATCAACACTCAAACGGTCCCATACATGCAATTGGGCCAACACGGGTATATTCAGATAATTTACCCGGTATTTTACCTTGGCGTCTTCTCCTCCCGTATCATAGGAATCACTGCATCCTTGCCGGGAATACAACAACTCTACCTGCAATCCCACTAAATCTGTCAGATTCGTTGCAGCAAAAGCCCCAAAATGAATACTGGGCTTTACGTTAGCTTCCGAATTCGAGATATTCGAAAGATTGAGTCCCAGTTTGGGACCGAAAGTAAAATCCGACTGAGCCTTCAGCCCTCCAGCCAGTCCCAGTATCAGCACCATTAAAAATAATCTTTTCATTTTTTCTGTTTTTAATTTATACATTAGCCGTACAAATATAAAAAAAAATCAAAAACCGTATTCAAATCCCTAACCGTTATCGCCCTTCCCCAAGCAAGAAAACATCTATGTCCTTCTCCCAGAAAATGCTCAAATACGAATAAAATATTTTTTCTTTTCCGAAGCCCGTCCGGAACACTTCCCTTCTTCGCGAAAGGATAAAAAAAGAGGAGAAAAATACGAAATTTTCTCCTCTCTCTGAAAAAGCACTATTAATTGTAAAATTCACCTCTGAATGCAAACCTTTTATTGAACGGTACCGGAATTATCTTCATTGGTCCATCCATCTACTGTTGCCTTACCGCTGACTTCCTTTTTGGAAAAAGTAAGGGTAATCGTATGAGCAACCCCTGCACCGGTATTCGTTAGGGCAATGTTTACCCCGCTATAAGAAATTTCCGCACCTCCTTTTTCCGCTACAACATCCACCGTCAGGGTAGCAGAGCCGGGCTTAATCATACGGGCTTCCCCGAAATCAGCCGCAGCAGCCGGACTAACAGGAACGGCCACGCTAGTGGCAACGGATATGGACAGATCCGCATCGGCAGCATACGTGACTTCACCGGAGGACAATGCCATACTGGCCGGCAAAGCCACTCCTTTTAACGTAATCGACTTTACTGAGATTCCCGTCTCGAATCCGGCTTCTCCCACAATCTTAAACTTCACCTGGGTGAGCTTGTGTTTGAATTCAGGAGCAAGAGGAGTAGTCGTCGCTTTAGTTCCGGAAACGGCGGCAGCATACATCACGTCCTGAGTTCCGTCCATACCGGTCCAGTTTACCTGATCCTCCCCCAAAGTTGCTCCGGTTGCAGGCATAAACCCCGCCAGGTAAACCGTACTTCCGTCCGTAGGATAATACTGGGAGGAAGCAAAGGATATTTCTCCGGAAGATGCGGCGATTTTCGTTACCTCTACTTTCGAAGGAGAAGTCCAATCGGCAGAACCGGAAACGCTTACATCGGTCCGGGCAAAAGCGACATCGGTAATATCCGCTTTCAAACCGTCCACTGCAGCCCTGGAAACGATCGCATCCACCCCTGCCTTCATTTTAATTTCTACCAGGCCATCTTCATCCATTTCATCGGTAATCTTGGTACAACTTACCATAGCTGCTATGGCAAATACAGAAACTATTAACTTTTTCATCTCTTTATTATTTATTTAATTTTTTAATAATTCTTCCTATACAGCACAACATACTGAATATAAAAAGATTAAATTCTGATCGAAACATTTTTATTCTCTGTTTCGACAGCAAATATATGTAGTTAAGGGATGCGATAATTTACGAAAAATAATCAAAAAGTTGATATTTTTGATATCCGGGCATATTTAACAATTCTATCAGGGATTTTCCTTTAAAACAGGTGTTCTTTCCGGATTTCCCGCGGAGATTTACCGAAATTGGTTTTACAAAAATTGGAAAACTGAGGTAAAGAATCGAACAGATATTTATAGGCAATCTCGGAAATGGACAACTGATTGCGTTTGAGGTCTTCGAGAATATTTTCACACTTCCTTTTTATCATCCATTGATAAGCGGGCATGCCGAATATATTTTTAAAAATACGGCGAAAAGACACTACACTATACCCCCCCAGTAAAGCCAGTTCTTCCACATTTTTTACCTTATAATGATTCTGGGCGACAAAATAACGGAAACGATTCGAATAACTGATCACCGGTTGCATAAAAGCAGCTACTTGCTTCACCGGGTAATAGCAGTTCAAAATAAAAACCAGCTCCTGTTTTTTCAGATTCATAAAATTTTTACAAATCATCCCCTCATTCAGGTAATTCACCATTCCTTTCATAAAATATTGCATAGGCGCACACATCTCCAGAGGACGGGGCATCGTCTCCTCCACCTGGGTTTCCATGATCTTTTGGTAACGATCCGGACAGGTGACCTGGGGAATATCGAAGGTATAAAGGATGCATTCCGCATCTTCCAGGGTATGAGTCTCTATTTCCGAACCGATCGGTTGGAGAATAAACTGATTCGGAGCCAGAATCAACCGGGAATATTCCTTACTGTGGATTTCGATTTTTCCCTTCAGCAGGAAAAAAAGCATATTTTCCTTACACCGGTACCGATGAAAATGAAAATCTTTCGCTAAACGCAGATGGGAAAATACCGATATATCCGTATGCGGACAATCATCACAATTGACCAGTTTATTACACCGAATACGTTCCATGAGAAAACCCCTTCGCCATTTACAGATACCACATTACGCGGCAAAGATATATAAATATCCGGGCTTTGTTTTCTCCGCAAACAATATTCACAAATCATTAACTTATAAGGAAATATATCCGGTTTTTAGAAAAAATACAGATAGATATTTACTAAATTTATGTAATATTTTACTATTTCACGCTTCTTTTTCCTTATCGGATAACAGAAAAAGGTAAAAAAACAGAGGGTGCAGTTCAAAAAGAGCCGGCACCCTCGATTTATTCGTATCCCCCCGGGAGACTGAAATCCAATATTCGATTCTCCAAGGGATGTTTTTACTTTTTGGCTCCCTCCGCTTTTCCTGGAGAATTACCAATTTAATTTATAAGCTAAACTTACCTGGAAAACGTGGTTTTTATTACTGCTTCCGAATTCGTCCTTATCGAATACATTACTTAATCCCAGATTATAACGGGCGGAAAGGATAAGTCCCAGATCGAATTCATAGGATAAGCCCATTACAAAACTGGCTTCCAGCGTATTTAAATGATGAATTTTCTCTTTGACCGAAATCCCCGAATGTATGTATTTTTCTATGGCATTCAGAGCGATTCCCAATTGACGTCCGAGATCCACGCTCACTCCGTCCCAAACATAAAACCGGGCCAAAATCGGAATATTCAGGTAGTTTACCCGGTATTTCACTTTCACGTCATCCCCGTCCATCGTCACTTTATCCCGCCATCCCTGACGTGAATAAAGCACTTCGGCCTGAAATCCGAGCCAGTCGTTAAAACGGGCCAATCCGAAGATACCGGCGTTTATACTGACTTTATTATCTCCGTGAGAGTGGGTAATATTTGTCACATTCAACCCTACTTTCGGCCCGAAGGTAAATTCGGACTGAGCTTTTACACTGCCTATCAAGGCGATCCCTGCAATTACTGACAATACTAGTTTTTTCATCTTCGTTTTCGTTTAGTTAGTTATTAATACGAAAGCAAAGTTATGAAACATTCCCCGTATAGCGTATCTGCAAAATAGGGGTATCCGGACCGGACTACCCCTATTTTATTCTATAAATGCTTAAAAGATCCTAATACACGATTTCAAAAGTCTGGTTTTCATCGGTAGATACTTTAGCGGAACGTATCTTTAACCGGCCTTTCCGGTCTTCCGGATTAAAATACCAACCCGGCTTTCCCGCTTCGAACTCCGCCGCACTCAGCTGGGGCGAAACATTTCCGTTCAAGCGAACGCCTGCAGGGCTTTTACCGGACCGGACATCCAGCACGTAAGTCCGTTCCTTCAGCCTCCCTTTATAATCGCCCCGGGCCGCCCCGATATTGACGGTAACCGTTCCTTCCTCCGTTTTCGGCGCATCCACCGAAATCAACGTCCGGGCAAATTCCCCTTTCTGATAATCCCGGGTAAGTCCGTCGTCTTCATACATATCGAAAGAAGATTCCCCGTAGGGATAAATATCCAGAGTCAAAACGTCCGTGGGTTTTTCCCAGACGTAATTCATATCGGGATACATGGGGATAATGGCTCCCTGCCGGATAAATACCGGACAAATATCCAACCCCGCTTTGTATTTTTTCAACCATTGTCCTCCCGTATACGCCTCACCGGTCCAATAATCGTACCAGGTGCCTTCCGGGAAATAAATATCCTCCCGGTTGCAGGTACCTCTCCAGTCTCCCCGCTTATATACCGGAGCTACCATCATCCACTCCCCGCTCATAAACTGATATTGAGTCAATGTATCGTAAGTAACCGTATCCCGGGGAAATTCCAGCACCATAGCTCTAACCATGGGGACACCGGTGGTATGAGCCTGATAACAATAGGTATAAGCATAAGGTCTCAACCGCATTTTCAATTTCAGGTAATTCCGGTTGATATCTTCGTAAGGATGCCCGTACAACCACGGTTGTTTATCCACAGGAGCCCATCCGCTCATGGTCATAATAATAGGTGTGAACACTTTCCACTGCAGGTCGCGGGTATAAGTAAAAGCCGACCCTCCGAAAATACCGTCCACATCGCTGGTCGCGGCATTTTGAGCCGAAAGGCCCGCTCCGACCACCGTGGGGATATGATACCGGATATAATCGAAATCCCCAGCTTGGTCTCCGCTCCATACGGTAGAATACCGGTGAGTTCCCGCCCAACCGCAGACAGACCATACGAAACCCCGTTCGTTTGTATTGTTTTCTATTCCTTCATAAGCGGATTTGGCACCGTTCAGGGCAAATTCATAGCCGGAACCGACCCAGGCTACATCGAGCTTACAGAGCCGGGTGCCGCAACTTCCCACTTCGTAGGCAATTTTATCCACACCGTTTTCGGTCCATAAACCGGTATAAAAACCTCTCTTCTTCAATTCCCGTACGACGGAATCCAGTTTTACATATCCGCAACCGTAACCGTCGTTCGGAAGAATCCAGCCCCGGGGCATATCATGCTCCACATATTTATCGGCAATCTGTTTGATAACATCAGGGGTCTGTTGTTTCCAACCTACCCGCTGTTCCGGCTTATTATAACAATCCGCGTCACCCATCGTGAGCATCCACTGAGCCGGCATAAAAGGCTTGCCGGTAATATCCGTATAATCGTTCAATATATTTTTCAAATCGGGACCGTAGAAATAAAAAGCATCGAACCGATTCTCGAAATGAGCGAAAGAACTGAAATATTTCAGATCTTTACCGTCGGCTACAGCTTGTTCGGCCACTCCGCTAAAAGAATATTTACCCGGAGTGAACGTATTCCGGAACACCCCGTAACCGTTAGAGGACATATAAAACGGTACGGGATTGGAACTTTCTCCCTCCTGCCAACCCGTTACGGAAATATCCAAATCTTTTCCGGCATGAGAAAAACGGCCTTGTTGCATTCCCCCGCCGTAAAAATGTTCCTGTCCCCCCCGCTTCAAAGTCTGATAGGTCTTGGCTCCGAAGGTAAGCGGAGCCGTTTCCTCAAACAACATTTTCCGGTCGGTTTTATCATAAAGAGCAAAACGCAGGGGTTTCTTATACACCCTCACCACGCACTGAGGAGTGGCGAATTTATAATAACGACTGTTTTCGCTGACGGACACAGCCGGTTTTTTTACACCGTAATCCACCACAATGGCATCTCCGGCAGGATTGGTATATTCTCCGTCGGGTGCCAGCCAGATCCGAAAAATGTCGTTCCGGTAAAACATCAACCGGATTTTGGAATAACCGGAAACGAATTCAAAATCCGATTTCCCCAATTTCTTAAAGCCGGTTACATTCCCTAATATCATCTTAGCTGCATACAGCCGTACGTGCAATTCGTCGTTCGATTTTCTCTGATCCTGGGCATAACGACTGATAAAGGTAATCTTATGAGAACCCAACAAAGAGAGATCCGTGGGAGGAAAGGCGACCACCCGTTCTTCCTGTTTTTCCAAAGGATGTGCGAAAGCATCTACCGTAGCTTTTAATTCTTTTCCGTCACTGAGTTTGGCAACCACTTCAAAATTTTCATTCACGGGATTGGCACCAACATTACTGATGCGGACTTTCAACGTATCGTGAGTCGTAAAGTTATTCCCTTCCGGACGATGAGACTCAAGGGCAACCAACGCCACATCGTCTGCATACGGTTCGGTCAGTTCGATATCGTCTACCATCCAATACCAGGCAAACATCCCTTTCCAGAAAAAGCGCAGATATACCTGGGGTTGTCCTGCTGCTACTTCCGAAATATTGATTTCTTCCGTCAAGGGCTCGTGCATATTCGTAGCCGCCGGATGATTTTTCAATACATTATACTCCTTCCAGGTTTTTCCGTCATTGCTGACTCCTACCCACAATCCCCGGTTTTTAGCAGAGAACCAGTCGTTCCAACGAAAAGCGTGCTGAAACTTCAGTATCACATCTTTTTTATCCTTACAATCGATAGCCGAAGTCTGAAAATATCCCGAAGGATACTGTTTTCGTTGATTCCATTTCGTTACCTCTTCTCCCGTAAATACCCCAGCCCGGTATTGCATGTGATAACCGCGGCTCGCAGAAGCGATGGGAGGAGCCTGTTGATTAAACTGGAAAGAACCCGGATAAGGCTGGTCGGTCAGAATCCAGTCGTAATGATTTCCCTCCACTCCGGTAGAGTCTACCAGGATCCAGCCGGCAGGAAGCTGCCCGGATGAAAAATCCTCTTTCCAGAAACTTTTTTGTTGGGCACGAAGCGACACACTCAAGGCCACAAACAGAATTGATAAAAAAAACTTTGTCATTCGATAAAATTTAAAGAAATAATTATGATAAATTTCTAGCTATTTTCAGCGGTAAACATAACTCATTTTTCTCAAATAAACGAGAAAAAACCCAACTTTATTAAAAATTTTACAAAACAAAAACCGGTTTGTATTAAAAATAACTTATAATACAAACCGGTCCAGCTGGAAAAAGGCGGCTTATTTTATATCGCTGATCTTACAAATTTCCATAAACGAAGCTCCCCTCACATGTCCGAAACTACCGCCGATCACCAGAATATAATCTTCTTCCGCATATCCTGCTTTCAACAATACTTCCGGGATATCCCGGATAAACTCGTCCCGGGAAGTCGGTTTTTCCGTAAAATAAGGACGAATACCGAAAGACAAGGCCAATTCCCGCATTACCTTTTCATTGTAACAACGGGCGTACACCGGCAATCCTCCCCGGAAAGCGGACAAGTAACGGGCCGTCCGTCCGCTAAGCGTATCCACGACGATTGCCCGGATGGGCAGAAGAGTAGTGGTTTTTACCGCTACCCGCGCCAAAGCTGCTGTTACTTCATTATTAATCCTCACCAGATTCCTTCCCGAATCGGGTGCAGTAACCGATTCGTTAGCCTCCGCAACCTTATTCATTACCTTCACCGCTTCCACCGGATAATCTCCATAGGCGGTTTCTCCGCTCAGCATAACGGCATCGGTTCCCATAAAAACCGCGTTGGCTATATCGCTCACCTCCGCCCGTGTCGGTCGGGGATGATCGATCATCGAGTGCAACATTTGGGTAGCAATAATTACCGGTTTCTTGCTTTCAATACATTTGTTCACAATGTATCGTTGTATTCTCGGGATTTTTTCGGCATCGATCTCTATGGCCAGGTCTCCCCGCGCCACCATCACTCCGTAAACGTGGTCCAGAATTTCGTCGATATGGTCTACTCCTTCCTGATTTTCTATTTTGGCAATGATTTTAATAGAGCTGCGGTGCCCGTCCAGAATCTTCTGGATAGCCAGGACGTCTTCCTTATTCCGTACAAAGGAATGGGCGATAAAATCCACCTCATTTTGGATGGCAAAATCGATAAATGTCCGGTCTTTTTCACTAATGGACACCAATTTCATAGAGGCTCCCGGTACATTTACGCTCTTCCGGTCTTTAATCATCCCCGGGTTGGTAGCCACCAGTTCCAGACGATCCGGATATTTACCCTGTACCACGAACTCCACGTCCCCGTCGTCGACCAGCACTTTATCTCCGATATTGATATCTGCGGCAAAATTCTTATAAGAAACGTGAATTAATTTTTTTACGGAAGTGACGGTATCGTCCCCCGTCATATATACGACCTCCCCCTTTTCGACATTCACAGGCGTAGAAAGCAGGGTCGTCCTCACTTCCGGACCTTTTGTATCGATCAATAAGGGAATTTTATCGGAAACGGCCCGCACGTTACGGATCACCTTCAAGGCTTCCTCTGGAGTCTGGTGAGCCGTATTCAAACGTACCACATCCATTCCGGATTCATACAATTCCCGTAAAAAATCCACATCACATTTTTTATCTGAAATAGTCGCAACAATTTTCGTTCTCTTCATTTCGTTCTAATCTATTTATGGTTGTGTTTATAAAGAGCGATCAAAGCCAATTCATAGGAATCCAAACCGAAACCGGTAATCGTTCCCAGACAAACCGCCGATATATAAGACAAATGTCTGAAACTCTCCCGCCGGGCGGTGTTGGAAATATGGACCTCGACCACCGGAACCCGGACCGCTGAAATAGCATCGGCCAAAGCAACCGACGTATGTGTATACGCACCCGCATTTAAAATGATTCCATCCGAGCCGAATCCCCACTCCTGAATCTTGTCGATCAGTTCCCCCTCTACATTGGACTGAAAATAGGCAATCTCTATCTCTTCATACTTCTTCCGGAGTTCCGGCAGATAATTTTCAAAACTTTTGTCCCCGTACACGCCGGGTTCCCGGATCCCCAAAAGATTCAAGTTTGGACCGTTCAATATCAATATCCTCATAAACTAACTTTTTATTCCCAATAACTCCACAAAATTAAACATTTTCCCCGGTATAACCTTTTTTAAATTAACATTTTTCTCGGATACCGGCCTCCTTGTTCCTATATACTTATGGGTGTGAATTATCGCTTTATTACCAAAAAATCCTAACAAATTCATTTTCTATTGTTAAATTCATGATTTATGAAACGAGTTTATAAAAAAAATATATATCTTTATCCGCAACTTTTAATAATTACATTATTTTTGCAAAGTCAAAAACAATGTGGATGTGTAAGTTTGAATGAATGCTTGGGAAATAATAAATTATTGACTTAAAAAATGAACAAGATGACTTGGGAGAATGCGATCGAGAATTATAAGACGTATTTAATTCTCGAAAAATCCTTATCCTCAAATTCAGTTGAGGCGTATTTAAATGATGTCAGAAAACTGGCAAAATTTTGTGAAGACAACCATTCGGTAAACGGACCGGACGGAGTAACGTATGATATACTGAAAAATTACATGCTGTATATCAACGATATGGGTGTAACTAACCGGACTCAGGCAAGAAGTATCTCCAGTATACGTTCTTTCTTCAAGTTCCTGGTCTATGACGGAATTCTGGAAATCAATCCCACCAAAATGCTGGAAGCACCGAAGATCGGCAGAAAACTGCCGAGTATCCTGACGGTGGAAGAAATCGACGCGATTTTAAATGCTGTCGAGATGTACAAACCGGAAGGACAGCGGAATAAAGCCATTATCGAAACTCTTTATTCCTGTGGTTTACGGGTATCCGAACTGATCAGCGTCAAAATTTCCAACATCAATTTTAGAATGGGAACCATAAAGATTGAAGGAAAAGGAAATAAAGAACGGATGATTCCGTTGAGTAAAAATGCCAAACAGGAAATTAAACTTTATCTGAAAGGATACCGGGATTACCTGGATATTCAGAAAGGATACGAAGATGTTTTATTCCTCAATAAGCGGGGAACTTCCCTTTCCCGGGTAATGGTATTCAACATCATCAAACACCTGGCCGACCGTGCCGGAATCAAAAAATCCGTTTCTCCGCACACGTTCCGGCACTCTTTTGCTTCTCATTTGGTAACCGGGGGAGCCGATCTTCGGGCTGTTCAGGATATGCTCGGGCATGAATCCATCCTGACCACCGAAATCTATACCCATTTGGATAATCATTATCTGAAAGATACGATCAACAAATTTCACCCCCGTATCCGGGAAGAAGAAGATAAAAACAAGAAAAAGAAATAATCTTCGAAAAGAGCGTTTTTGACGCTCTTTTTTTATCTTCGTACTCAAAAAAAAGATGGAAAATAAAGACGAAACTCTGAAGAAATTAGTCAGCGGGGAGCCGGAAGCCGAAAACGAAGCCCTACGGGAAATCCGGGAAAACGGGGATCTTTCCTTAGTGCCCGCTTTATTCGATCTGCTGGATTCGCACCGGGACCACCATTCCGCTTCTCTTTTGATCAGCCTGTTGGCAGATATAAAGGAAAATGCCTTTAAAGACCTGGTGATCGACCGCATCCGTTCGACGACCGATATTGCTTGTAAAGTAAATCTGATACGCATTGGCTGGGAGTCTTCCCTGGATTATTCGGCCTACCTGGACCTTTTTACCGAAATAATATTGAATGAAGATTTTACCGTAGGATTCGAGGCTTGCAGCCTGATCGAAGAAATGCGCCACATTCCTTCTCTACAGGTAGAACAGACCCTTTGCAAACTGAAAAGCATAAGGGCGGGAGAAGAAAAACAGCCGTTGATCGATATCGTTTTAAAAGTATTGGCCGATAAAGCGGAAGAGCAGCAAGCGGATTAATCCCCCGACAAACGTTTCAGAATGCGTTCTACTTTCGCTTCCATCGGTAAAAGTCCGTCTATCCACAGAATTTCCACCCCTTCCCGTTCCATTTTCCGGAACCAGGTCATTTGTCTCTTGGCAAACTGATGGATAGCGACGTTCAATTTTTCCACCATTTCTTCGTATCCCAATTCACCCGTCAGATAAAGGGTGATGTATTTGTATTCCAAACCGTAATATATGAGGTCCTCGGGCGTCACTCCTTCTTTCCAGAGCAGCTTTTCCACTTCTTCGATCATCCCGTTTTTCAAACGTTCGTGCAACCGGCGGGTGATACGTTCCCGTCGGATTTCCCGGCTGACGTCTACCCCTACAACCAAAGCCCGGATCTGCGGAAAATCTTTTTCTTCCGCCGCATGATGCTGATAATATTCCTCGATCTCTATCGCTCGTATCGCCCGTTTGACGGTATCCGTATCCGTCGTATTGTGCAATCTCCGGTAGCCGGACAGAATAGCGGTCAATTCCGCCAGACTTTTACCGGCCAGAGAAGCGCGTAAACCTTCATTTACCGGTACCGCCAGTAATTTATAAGCTTTTATTACCGATTCCACATACAATCCGCTGCCACCGCACAATACCGGAAACACCCCTCTTCTCCGGCAATCTTGCCATACCCGGACAAAATCTTTCTGATATTCAAACACATTGTATTTCGTCCCCGCTTCTACGATATCGATCAGATGATAAGGTATTTTTTGCCCGCAGTACACGTACTCCTCCAAATCTTTTCCGGTTCCTACATCCATATCCTTATATACCTGCCGGGAATCCGCACTGATGATTTCTCCGCCCAGTTCAGCCGCCAAACGAACGGCCAAACTTGTTTTACCGCTGGCGGTTGGTCCGATAATACTTAAAAGATTAAACATTTCCACCTTCATTCCGTATGCTAAAAGTTCTGTCAGACGCTCCGGCCTTCGAATTTATGCGAAACCGGATGGCTGAAGCCCGAGGTCTTTCATCGTCGGAATCACCGGAATCAGTTTCCCCATCGTTTGACCTTACAAATATAATTACAATTACTTTTTATTGGATAAAAACTGATATATTTGCATAAAATGACGGATTCTTTCCGGATCCACCGGCTTACAGTACCTGAGGAGGACGGATTTCCGGGAGAATAAAAACGAACCGATTACACATTAAATAAATTCGAAAGCTTATGATGAAAGACGAACAAGTGCTGATACGGGCCCTGGAACCGGAAGATCTGGAATATCTTTATAAATGGGAAAACGACATGGACCTGTGGGAAGTCAGCGATACCCTGACTCCGTTCTCCCATTTTACCCTGAAAAAATATATCGAAAACTCCCACCGGGACATCTATGAAACCAAGCAGGTCCGTCTGATGATTGCCGATAAGGAAGCCGGAGCCCCTGTCGGACTGGTAGATATCTATGACTTCGACCCCTACCACCAGCGGGCCGGTCTGGGCATTATGATTCATAATCTGGAAAATCGGAAAAAAGGATACGCCAGCAGCGCCATCAAACTGATGCTTGATTATTGTTTCGAAACTCTGGGCTTAAACCAGGTCTACAGCAGCGTTCCCAGTTGCAATGTCGCCAGCCTGAAACTTTTTGAAAGTCTCGGTTTTTCCCAAACCGGATACAGGAAACAATGGTTGAAAAGAGGCAGAGAATGGGAAGATGTCATTTACTTTCAACTTCTCGCCTCCAACTGGAATCCCTGAAAAGACGGCCCAGCTTTTTCCTGCCGGACAGAGCGGGAGTGAACATGTTACCCGGAAGCCGGGACGACGGTCACTCCCCCCTTGTCCGGCAACACCAGATACGGATCGGCAGGATTACCCGGAAGAAGCATCGGTAAGGTAGTCATTCTCTCTTCGACCCCGTTCGTTTTCTTCACATTCAGGATTATTTTTTAAGAACCTCCGGAAACTCTATCTTTCCCCCGGGATATTTTCGTTTCAGATTTTTCCACCTGAAACTCAGTATTTTATTCTTTAACCGTAAACCCTTTTCCATTCGATTTGTCATAGTATCGATAAAACTTTAAACCCATTTTCTAAAATTAAAAGTATGAAAAGAATTATTATTTTATTAGCCCTTTCCATGTTTTTTTCCATAGGCACCCAGGCACAGCAAAGGGGACAAAGGGAACGGATGACACCGGAACAACAAGCTGAAAGAATGGTTAAACGTTTACATGCGGAATTAAAGCTGACCGATAAGCAACAGACCGAGTTGAAAACCTGGTTCACCGATTCTTTTAAAAAAAGAAATGAAAACTTCGAAAAAAACAGGGGGAACCGGGAAGCGATGCAGGAAACCATGAAAAAAGCCCAGGAAGAAACCCAGGCACAATTAAAAAAGGTATTGACCGCTGATCAATACAAAAAGTATCAGGAAAATGAGAAAAAACGAGAAAAGGAGATGAAAGAAAGACGCGAACGCATGGGCCGCCGCGGGGGATTCGGAAGATAAAAATCCATCCGCCGGCCGGCATCCAATACCCTTCCGGTTAAACTCAGCCCGGGTATTCGGTCCGGAAGGGAGGTGGTAAAAGAGTACGTTCAATCTTGGAGTTGCCCCCAGGTGTACCGAACACCCGGGGCAATTCCTTTTCCGGCCTCTTTCCCTCCTTCTTTTCTACGGTCAGGAAGACAATCGTTCCAAAATTTGCCAACATTGATACAAGCCGCGGGGTACGTGAAAGCAACCTTTCCACTTTCCTCCTTTCAGCGGTAACAATACTTCCCCTCTGCGATTCAGATAACCGAACCATTCGGGATACTCCGGATCGACAAAATGGTTCCAGACATATTCATGGACTTGTTCAAATTTTTCCAGACATGCTTTGGAACCCGTCAGTTGATATCCTTTCAGCATGGAAATCAAAGTCTCGATATGTACCCACCATAATTTCTGATCCCATTCCAATTGCTGAAGCGGATGCCCCAACCGGTCCATATAGTAAAAAATGCCTCCGTATTCCCGGTCCCAGCCGTATTCCACTTCCTGCAAAGCTATTTCCACGGCTTTTTCAATCAATTCCGGCCGGTTCAACCGCTGTCCGAGATCCATCATAAACCACATCGCTTCTATCGCATGTCCCGGATTCAGCAAACGCCCGTCAAAATTATCCAGTAAGTCTCCCTGAGCCGAAACATGTTCTACAATCAACCCCAGTTCCGGACGATAAAATACGTCCATCACTTCATGAATGCAGGTATCGATGGTTTTTTCCAAAAAAGAGCGGTCCAATAAAGGCTCGATCTCCAGGGCCAGGTTGCATAAAATCATCGGTAAAGCAAAACCCTTCATATCCCGGCTTCCCGGATAAGCCTTGTTCCATTTCCCCTTCGGATTGCCGGTGCGGGACAGAATGAGATCGAACGTCTTTCTGGCAATATCGGCATAGGTCCCGTCTCCGGTAGCCAGGCTCAACTGGCCGAAAGCCATAGTAGCAAAAGTATAAGAGAAAATATTATAAGGTTCCACCAGGGGATGCCCTTGCCGGTCCAGGGAAAAATACCAGTTATAATTCCCGTCATGTCCGTATTTCTTCATAAATTCCGCTCCTCCCACAGCACAATCCAGCCACTCCCGTTTTTTCTCCACCCGGTTGTAAAGCATAGAAAACATCCAAACCTCCCGCCCTTGTAACCACATAAACTTATCGGTATCATACACTTTTCCTTCCCGGTCCAGACAAGTAAAATATCCGCCGTAGGTTTGGTCCGGCGATTTTTCCAGCCAAAAAGGGATCACCCGATCCAATAATTCCGTCTTATACTGTTGTGCCAATTGTTTAAAATCCTTCATCTCTCTTCCATTTTTATCATCCTATTATTTTGTATGTTCTATTTTTGCAATTGCTTCCAGGTCAGTCCCGGCTGCCGCTTTTTCAACGGCCAGAACCAACTATACACCCAACCTACTCCCACGGAAACCACGAGTCCGACAGCTCCGTAAAATAAAAAGGAAACAGGCGTGTACATGCTGAGAGCGAAAACAGCTGCTGTTCCTGAAATAAAACCGAGTAAAGCTCCTTTCGCCCCGATGCGGTCGAAGAAGATTCCCATCACGAACAAGCCGCCCAACCCGCTCGACAGCAAGCCGAGAATGGAATTAAAATAATCCAGCAGCGACAGGATATTCCAGGTCGCCATCATCACGGCCAGCAAGGTACCCAAAGCTCCCGCACCGAACGAAGACCAGCGGGCCACCTTCAATATGTTTTTATCGGTTGTCCCGGGCCTCAGGTATTTGTAGATATCCATCGAAAAAGCCGTAGAAGTGGAATTGATATTCGAAGCAATCGTAGACATGGTGGCGGCAAAAATAGCCGCAATCAGCAAACCGGCTACTCCTACAGGCATTTGACTCATCATGAAAAAGGGGAAAATAGCATCTCCGTTCGAAAGGGTATAACTCAATTCGTCCGGACGAGATTTAAAAAAGGTATATAAACCCGTACCGATCAGATAAAAAAACACGGAGATAAACACGCTCATAAAACCATTCATCAATATCCCTTTTCCCGCGCTCCGTTCGTCTTTAGTAGTCAGATAACGCTGAATCACCGTCTGATCCGAAGTGTAGGAAATCAGATTATTGGCGATTCCTCCCAGAATAATCACCCAGAAAACGGCCTTGCTACCGTCCAGACTCCAGTTAAACAGCCGGAATTTATCCTGATCTACGGCTATGTGGATAAAATTCTCTACCCCTCCTTCCGTATGTAAAATCAAATAGACCGCCGCAAAGATGGCGCCCCCGACCAAAATAAATCCCTGTATCACGTCTCCCCACACAACAGCTTCCACTCCTCCCATAGTACAGTAAACCACGGTTACGATTCCCATCAATACGATGCAGGTATAAATGTCTATCCCCGTAACCGTGCTCAGGGCCAGCGAAGGCAGATACAACACCAGAGCGGTACGGGCCACCATAAACGAAATAAACAATACGCTCGCCATAAAACGGGTAGCGTAGTTGAAACGCATTTGCAAATATTCGTAGGCACTGGTAACATTCAACCGACGGAAAAAAGGAAGGTAATATTTTATCACCGGGAAAGACACCAGCAGTATGGTAACCAACATCGGATAATAGGTCCAATCCGTTGCAAAAGATTTCGCCGGAATTGCCATATAGGTAATCGCACTCAACATAGTCGCATATATACTGATGCCGGCTGCCCACCAGGGAATACGGCCGCCTCCTTTAAAAAAATCCTCACTGCTGGAGGCCCGGCGCATAAAATAATACCCCAGGAACAGCATACCCAACAGATAAAGGAACAAAACCGCCCAGTTGACCCAGCCGAAATGCGTCTTCACCCCCATTTCCACCACATAAACCTCGCTGGAACGTACGCCGGGCTTATTTTCTCCTCCGATCACCACCCATTTTCCCTGATAAGGCACTACGGCAGCTCCTGCCAGAGCCAGTTCCGGAAAATCTCCTTCGGTAACCCAGGTATCGGTCAAGGTGTGGTAAATCAATAACTGTCTGTTAAAGGCGTACCAGTCGGCGGGATGTAACAAATAAGTATGCTGTTCCTGCTCCAGGCGGGCTGCAAGCGTATCGTTCCCCGATCTCAAAGCCCGCCGGATGTTACCGGGACGGTCGAGGGCCGCCTGAAAACGCCCGGCATTTACCCCTCCGATACATACCATATGATGGCTTCCGGAAGCCAGGCCGGCAGCCCCTACCAACGTCCGCGGCCGAAGTTCACGATAAGGCCGGACGGAAGCCACCGGATACCATTTTTCATCCCGGGCGCTGTAACTGAACCCGTCGGTATACAGGGTGCTTTTTTCATCCTCGTATGCCGGAGCATAGCCTCCCAGAACGAAAAAACGGGATTCTTCCGCCGTATTCTGTACGATACCCAATGGCTGGACCCGGGGACCTCCCGGAAAAGAGGGCAGTTCTTTCCAACCCTTTCCTTCCTCCAATGACAGGACAAAACAACGGTTACCGGGTTTACCGTTTATATTTCCACCGGCTACATATAATGTAGTCCCACCGAAAGCTCCTGCCATATTATCCATGGCAACCGGCAAAGCCGGTAATTCTTCCACAACAATATCCGATTTTTCCGGGTCCCATTTTAACCGCCAAACGGCCTTCGAGGCTCCTTCCTCATTAGTTCCTCCGATACAAACGATACCCTGGGGAGTGGTCACACTGACTCCATAGGCCATCCTCACCGGGAGTTTACCCGCTTTCTCCCAGGTGGCTCCCGCTCGTAAAGGATCTTTCAACAGATAGATGTCGTCGTAATATACTTTTCTTCCCCCTTGGGCGGCAGGGATACCGGGAAAATTACATCCCCCGGCCACCAGCAGCCGGTTTTCCGTTATTCCGGCAAAAGGGGCGGAAACACCCTGCCTGTTTTCTCCTCCTTCCGAAACGACCAAATCCGCTAACTTTTGTAAGCGCACCGTATTATGCGGATTATCCCGAACTTGCACCGCTTCCTCTGTTAAACGGCATGAACGGCTCGTATCAGGCACACTGCCCGAAGAAATATCAACGACTCCGGAGCATAATAATAACCCCAACAGGAAGGTTATGCCCCAACTTCTCTTGTAAACAACCGCTAGCTTCATAGATCGGATATATCGGACACACCTTAGCGGATCGATTCCCGGAGGCTGTGTCCCGTTAAAATTTAACTTAATCGGCGATTTTACCGGTTACATCTGTCGAAAAAACCGATACTCTCCAATTCCGCCTTCATCGCTTGTTCTTCCTCATCCGTCATATTCCGAAACGGAACCCGGTTTCGGCCCAAATCCAGACCAATCAATTTCATAATCCGTTTTCCGCCCCCGATATTCCCCCGAGAACGGCAAATCACATGGATAACCGCCGGGGAGAAATTGTGCAATTCCCGGGCTTTCTCCAAATCTCCGGCAGCCCAGGCCTCCAAAATTCCGACTAAAGCTTTTCCGTTGTAATTGGTAGTCCCTCCGATGCCCCCCTGGGCTCCTCCCATCGCCAGACAAGGTAAAAGCGTTTCATCCTGTCCGTGAAGCATATCGAACTTTCCATTTTTATACAAACGACACTGATTGTATTCGTAAAGACTTTCATAGGTATATTTGATACCTGCAAAATTCGGAATACGTCCGTCCACCGCTTTCAAAAAATCCAACATCGGTAAATAAGCCTGATTGAAAGCAGGAATATGATAGTAATAAAAA
>CAJMSX010000035.1 GCA_905216195.1 uncultured bacterium | reverse complement strand
CTAAAAGTAGTACATGGTGCTGTTATTCAAGTACATACGATTGAATTGGAAAAGAAGCTGGAGGAAGAAAAAGAGGCTATCTTTTCTTTTGCTATCTGTGAATTGAGACAATTTATGGACAGTACTTCTCAAGAAATAATTGTTCCTTTTTATCCTGACGTACAGCTTTCCGGTGTTCAATATGTGATTCCGAAAATCGGTGATAAAAAGCAACTTTTGGAATTGTCAGAAAGAAATGTGGCTTATTTTAAATTGGATAAAGACCGGCAAAGAACCGTAGTAAAAGAGGACACCCGTTTTAATGTATTAAGGAGCATTAAGGCTGAATTGAAATTACCCGCTTTACCTCACCGGATGGAATGTTTCGATAATTCCAATACCCAGGGCACGAATCCGGTAGCTTCCTGTGTGGTCTTTATCGACGGAAGACCGGCTAAAAAGGAATACCGGAAGTTTCACGTGAAAACGGTGACCGGGCCCGATGATTTTGCTTCTATGGAAGAAATTATTTACCGCAGGTATAAAAGAGTGCTGGATGAAGGAAAGGAATTACCGGATTTGATTGTGATAGACGGAGGGAAAGGACAATTACATTCTGCTCTGAATAGCTTAAAAAAATTAGATTTGTACGGCAAAATCCCGGTAATTGGATTAGCAAAACGAATGGAAGAGATTTATTTTCCGGGGGATAAGGATCCTTATCTATTAGCCAAAACTTCAGTTACCTTAAAAACTTTAATGCATATCCGGGATGAGGCTCATCGTTTCGGGATTACTTTTCATCGAAAATTGCGGGAAAAACCATTGACTCACAGTGTATTAAATGAAATAAGGGGCATAGGAACCAAAACGGAAACCCAGCTCATACAGCATTTTAAATCGGTACAAAATATAAAAAGTGCCGCTTTGGAAGAATTGGTTGCAGTCGTCGGAATGGCCAAAGCTAAAATTGTTTATGATTATTTCCATCCGCAAGATACTATTTAATTAAAAAATTGATAGTTTTGTAAATAAACAATTTTCAAACGATTTAAAATTACCTCTTATGGATAGAAGACGTTTTTTTAAAGTCCTTTCGGCAGGAGGATTGGGTCTGGCATTCTCCCCCGTCACTAAAGCTTCCGGTTTTACAAAATTGGTAAACCTCGAAAAAGACATTCCTGCTACCAATATTGCCGATGCGCTGGCCGTACCCCGTAACGATCGTTCCATGCCCGGAATCTATCCCGGGAAAGTAGTCCGGGTCAAGCATGCAGGTTGCATAGAGAACGGACAACCTCAAGAGACTGCAGCATATGATATGTTGAAAATGAGTATGTTGACACTTACTAATGAAACTGATTTAAAAAGAGCATGGTTGCAATTTGTTCAGCCTGAGGATATAATCGGTTTAAAAGTAAATCCTATCGGTGGAAAGCTTTTATCGACCTCCCATGCGCTTGTCCGGGCCGTTATCCGTCAATTGGAAGAAGCGGGAATATCCAAACAGAAACTGCTGATTTGGGACCGAAGGGAAGAAGATTTGAAAAATGCGGGTTTTACTGCAGAGAATTATCCGGGAATACGTATAGAATCTACTGAATATCAAGATGAAAACGGAAGTTTCTATGATTCGGACGGAAAATTGTACGGGGAAAGCCGTATCGACCGGGAACATTATTTTTATGCCGATGTGGAAGGGGAATACGATGCTTATACCTTGCCTTATATGGTGAATGAAGGAAAATATTCCTATTTTTCAAAAATCTGTACAAAAGGGGTAACGAAGATTATCAATCTGCCCGTATTGAAAAATGCAGGTCCTACCGTTACTTTATGTCTCAAAAATATGGCTTTCGGCTCCATCAGCAATACGGCTCGTTTGCATCAGCAATTATGGCATGAGACCTGTGCTTATGTGAATGCTTTTCCCTGCATACGGGATAAAGTGGTGTTGCACATCGCCGATGGAATAAAAGGATGTTTTGACGGAGGGCCGGCGGCCAATCCGCAATTTATCTGTCAGTACAACCTGTTGTTGGTGGGAAGCGATCCGGTAGCGGTAGACCGGGTAGGCCATGAAATTGTAGTGGAAAAAAGGATAGAAGAAGGCGTACAGGAAAGCGATAAGCCGGGAGCTGACCGTTTTATTCGTTTGGCTGCTGATTTAAAATTGGGCGTGTCGGCAAAAGAAAAAATCTCTTTACTAGATGTGGAATGTTAAGGTGCCGATCATGAAAAAAATATGTGTTTTTCTGTTTTTTTTGTTCCTGTTCTTTCAACTTCCGGCTCAGAAGGCCGGAGAACCCGAAGTAAAAAAGGAAAGAAAATTTGCCGGAACAGCTTTGTACGGATTTATGAACGGGGGTTCCGATCTTTATCTGGAGTATGGTTTTCAGAATCTGAGCGTATTGGATGTGATTTATAAAGGAGAAGAGTATACGGTAGAAATCTATGAAATGGATACCCCGGAAAATGCTTTCGGGATTTATTCGCTTCATTGTTTTAAATGTCTCGAAGCCGATACGGCCGGCCGTTATTATTGCTTGTCCGATTACCAACTTCAGTTCGTAAAAGGGAAGTATTACTTTTCGGCCGTTTTTCCTTCGGGAACGGAACAAGCTAAAAAAGGTGCGGGGGAAGTAGCCTCTTTTTTTCTGAAGGGAAAAAAGGAAGCTGTAGTCGAAATTCCGGAAGAGATCCGGGCTTTACCGCTGCCTTATTCTGCAAAGGTAAAATATCTGCATGGGGAATTAGGCCTGGCGAATGCTTTACCCGTTTTATGGGACTGTTTTAAAGGCATGGAAGGTTACCGGATTTGGTTGGTAAAGGCTTCGCGGAAAGAACCGTTTCAAGCCTTGGTTATTTTCTCCGAACCGGAAATGGCGGATCGGTTTACCGCAGTGAATCGGGATAAAAAAATTTCCGGAACCTCTCTCTTACAGGTAGAAAGACGTTCCGGAAATACCGTATGGTTAAGGGAAAATTCCCTTTAGTGAAGTACGATTTTTTCAGACTCCTGACTGAACCAAAGGTTCATTAAATCGCGGAGATTCGGATAGTCGGCAGGGGAAATCAGCGCTTTGTCGAGTTGTATGCGTTTCAATATCCGGATGGTATCTCCCTCTTGCCGAATGGAGAGATCGAAACTACCTACGGCATTGTTTTTATGTATCTCGACGGGCTTACTCGCTAATTTCAGTCCGGCTTCGGGAAGGATTTCGTATTCATATGTTTCGTTTATGGCATAAGGTATTTCCAGTATGCTTTTCCGCTGAGTGTTGAGTTTGTTCATACGCCAGCTTTGGACGCCTTTGGAGGAGAACGGTAAAGTATACAAAAGGTAGCCTTGGATGGGGGAGACGGCTTGTTGTGCCGAAAATTTCAGCACGGGCAAGCGGGAATCTTCCGGTAAAGTTTCCAGGGATATTATTTTACCAAAACCCGCTGAAAAGGCTTTTATAAGCTTTGCTTCCTCCTTTTTACCGGCTATCGGCAGAAGTCCTCCTACGGAGAGAGTAACGTCTAGATCAGCCTGGGAAGGGCTTAAACGGACGGTAGAACGGGCGTGGATTTTACCTTTACTGTTGATTACGATCAAAGGCCGGATATCCTCGGAAGATATCAACCAGATTTCATCCCGGTTTCCTCTTAATTCCGGAGATTCCACCGGTTCATACAAAGCCGACAGGAATAAAGGTCTGGCTTTTTCGTCCACTTTAATTTTCAATTGGGTCATGGGTTTTATTCCCTTTATATTCAGACCTGCCGGATAAACGGCTACCAGATCCGGATTGAAGTCCAATGCTTTTAGCATAGCCATAAAGGTTTGGGTTTTTTCGGCGGCCGTACCGTAGGCGCTTTCCAAAACCTCGTCGGGGCTGCGTAAAGTATAGGCGGTTAAATCGGCAGGAATACCGATGTTCGAGATCCGGTGTACGATAAATTGTTGGAGGGCGAATATTTTGTCTGTATTCGTGGCTTGATCTTTCACCAGGTTCCGGGTAAAAAGAATGTTTTCCGGACTCAGTCGGAACTGGAAACGGCTGAGATAGTATGTTAGAGCGTCTTTGGTAGAGAGATATCCGGTAGCTATCAGCCGGGGAGCATTCCCGAAGTAAGGAGTTTGAAAAGGTTCACGGCTGGCGGCCGGAATGTTTTTCAATGTCCAGCGGTATTGTTTCAGCTCCCCTTTTGTCGAAATGTGAGGCTTGGCTTTTTTACCGCTCAACAGGTAATGTAATTCCTGACCGGCCGGAATGTTGATAATAACCGTATATTCTTTTACGGGACTTTCTTCTTGCAGAATTTCGTCTAAGTCCGGTTTATCGAAGTAACCGGGTTTGCTGGTTAAGGTGTAGTCGAGAAATATAGTGGCTCCCAATTCCAATCCGGTATGAGTGACGACCATTTCCTTGAGATAGTTATATGCCGGGGCATCCGCTGCAGAAGAGGGTAAGACTTCGTTGAAAGCGTTCGGAGGCGTTGAAACGATCTGTCCATCGGCCTGCCGGGTATAGCTGGTGTTAAACTTGAGGGATTGGAAGCGGGGATTATATACGATAAAAGTTTCTCCGTACAGATTGTTAAGCGCAAGATGTGTATTGATTTTCAATTGCTTCGAATAGTGAAATTCCATACTTCCGTCGGGGCGGAATGTATATTCCTTCACCAGTTTGATAAAATCGGCTTCGGTCTGCGGAGCCGCGAAGAGGGCTGAATAACTGCAGAAATAAAGGATACAGGAAAGGATGTATTTTAATGATTTCATATTTTACTGTATTAATGGTCTATACTAGGTGGATAGCCTATTGTTTTTTTTCGAATATCAGGGGTTGCGTGCCGTAAGATTTCTGGAGTTCGACCGCTTTTTTGAAATCGGGCCAGTCGGCCGCTTCATAAACTCTTTTCTTTAAAGCTAATTCCTGATGTAAAACGAGTTTATCCCCGTCTTGTTTCATCTTACCGGTAAAATCGGCCGGTTGGCTTGCAAAGCGATCCTCTTTATCCGCTTGTATCATTTCAAACCCTTCCGGCAGCCGAATGGTTTCGTCCAATTGCAGCAGACGGGAACAAGCGTCTTTAAATCCGTATTGTTTTTTATCCGCCCGGGTGTCGATACGTAAATAAGAGCGTACGCCGGAATAAAGATTGTTTAGGGATAAAGGTTTAAAAATAAGTAGATTATTTCCAGTCAGTGCATAGTCGGGAATGACGAATTTCATGTGGATACGGATAGGCCCTTCCCGGTAATTTTTGGGATTTTTTCCGTAATCTACACTGATCATTCGGGCTTGGGGAGAAACATTCAGAAATTCTTTTTCCAGGGCATTATGCCAGTCGCTCATAAATCCTCCGGTAAAGATCCGGCGAACGCTTCCGTCCGACTGTCCTTCGGCTTCTACGGTAAATTCTCCGGTAAGCGTACCGTCCGGCGAAAGGTCGGATTGAACCTTCATTTTAAAATAATGGTTTTCCGGAGGAGAAACCGGTGTGATGCAAAGATCGGAACCTTCGGGTATTCCGGGAAGGTAATTTTGTTGCTGTTCAGCACTGGACCAGAGCTCCCGCAGGAAAGGCACCCAAGTGGGGTCGAGCGGCATATAAGTTCCGTCGGATAATTTCACTACGGCCACACTGTGGTTGAAATGGTCAGCGGGAATAGATTCTACCCGGGAACCGGCCATGGTCATAGCCGGGTAAGCTTCGAAACCGGCCATACGAAGCATGGAGATCAGTAGGGCGGCTTTGTCTTTACATACGCCGCAGCGGTCGGTAAAGTTCATGCGGGTATTGTGCAGGGTATACCCTTCGCCTTTTCCCATAGAAATGCCGGAATAACGCATATTATCGGCCACCCAATGGGTCAGGGCGGCGATTTTACCCATTTCGGTTTTTTCTCCTTTTATAAGTTCGTTTACTTTGGCCTGGGCTTCCGGCGTAGGCTCGAAACTGCCGTAATCTTCATTTACTTTATAAAACCACAGGGATTTATCTTTCCAGGAGGGTGTCGTAGACATCATGAGTTTGGGTGCGGCGTCGTATAAGTCTACCATATTGGATTCCCTGTGAAAAGGGAAGATAAAGTCGGATACGAACGTGTAGATTTTGCGTTCGTTTTCGAAACGCAGAGAGGACCTGCATTCTCCCTGATAAAATTCGTATTGCATGTCTTTATCTCCGGGAATGGAAACCCGGTATACTTTCCGGACAGTCGGATCTTTTTCCCAAAAAGGAACGATATCGTAAAATTGACCGCGCATAGGAGGTACGAATCTGTCTTCCTCTTCGCCGGCGAGCAGAGCATAGGTGAATCCTTTTTTAGTGATGGCGTAATCGATAATGTCGCCCGTTTCCAGACGGCCTGTCGGAATCATGATTTGCCGGGCTCCCCAGTAGATAGCCCGGGCGGGAGCAGCATAATCGCAAGTCGTCTGCGGGTCGAGTTCTTTTACGCTACCGTCTGTTTTGTAGATCCGCACATGTTCAAATTCGGCAAAAGCCGTCAGAGGATCGTAATCGTATTTGATGATGCGGTGAGACAGGGCGGCTGCCGGACTTTGGATCCGGATGACTTTCCGGATATAAAAAGTACCCGAGCCGTTTTCCGTAACGGTTACGGCTGTGCTGTCCAGTAAGTTAACGGCATCGTACTGTTGGAAATCTTTTTTTTCTTCAGCCAGCCGGCGGAGAGGTGTCCAATCCTGTCCCAAGGTGGGCAGAATCAAAAGAATCATGAAGAAGAGTAAAAATGTAGAACGCATTTTATTTGAATTTTGAGAGTTTATTCCAGAATGAGTAGATAACCTTTTCCTTTTTCGATCTTCACAGGCCGGCCTGGAGTGAATTCTTGGGCAGACTGATAAAGCGGAATCTCCGGAGCATACAAACGGGCCTGGTCCGCCTGTATTCCCAGTCGTTCCCAGTCGATATGCAGCTGGACTTCCTCATCTTTGGGCGCCCAGCTTGCGATGGCGATCATCGTTTTCCCTTCCCGCACGTAGCAGGTGGCCAATATGTCTTTTTTGCCGGTTTTTACAGGACAGTCCGAAGCCCAATACCCCACCATTTTGCTCCCTTTTATTCCGAAATCGTCCCAGGCTTTCCACAAATATTGGGCCACTTCACAACCTTCCCAATGAAGGCGGGAAGTCATGCCGTAAATCATTCCTCTCCAGGGATTTCCGCAATCCTGTAACATTTCTCCCATCATACCGAAAGGAATACCGGAAACTTCCGTCAGCCAGTAATCCGGACCGGCGTTATAGTCGAAATATTCTCCCAGCCACAACCGATCCAGGTAAGGCATGTGTTCCATATAGAGACAGGCGCTGTTGATGTAACCGTCTTTGGCATTGAACTGGTTGGCAGAATGAAGATCGATCCGGGGAGCCGGGCAACCGGCATCCAGAATTTTCCGGATACGCTTCATGGTGGTCCGGTCGAAGGCGAGGTCGTCTATGTAAAGTCCGTCGATGCCTACGTTTTTAACCAGCCAGTTCAAGCCTTCCACGTAGAAATTGTGCCAACGGGATACGCCGGAGTTTACAATAGCGGCATCGGTGTATTTTTCTACAAACCAGGCGGCGATATAATCGCTGTCCAAATGTTCCTGCAGCCAGGAATAGCCGTTGCCTTTTCCTTCGGAGAAAATTTCGTGTCCCAGGGAACGGAGTGCCCACAGTTCAGGCGCCCGGTTGGCCAGTTCCCGTACGGTGTAATAAATCTTTACTTTACATTCTTTCTGGTGGGCTTCATCTATGTATGCTTTCATGAAATCCGGCCGGAAGAAGGGATAATTGATGTGAGGATTGATGGGGGTACCGTGGTGAATATTGATTGTATTAGCCCCCTGAGCCACTACTTGATCGATGGGTTCGTAGCTGTGCAGGTACCGGTCAGTCCATTGTTTTTGAGTATCCAGGGTTTTAAAAGGAGTGACGGAAACCAGAAAAATAAACGTCATTTCTTCGTCTTTCTGAAATACCCGGCTGCCGCTATAGGCTTTTACCAGCAGGGTGTTTCCTTTCCGGGAAAAAGTAATGCCTCCTTTTCCACCGTTATTCCAGCATTCCGGGATATGGAGGGGTTTGGAGTGGTAAAAATTGGTATTCAAAGGGCGTACGTAGTTTTCATCCCGGAAAACACAGTGTAACCCGGCATTTACCGTTCCGATCCAGAAACCTTCCTGGTTCTTTTGTACATCCCATTTCCACCGGTAAGAGCGGGGAATATGCGAACCGGGATGTCCCATCCCCAGCCAGTATTCGGCAACTTTCCCGTTTAACGGAATCTCGAGCCGGATATCGCTGACGGTAGAAGTTTCGTGGGCCTTGAGCGTTATTTTGTATTCCATAAAGCCGTCGAATTCCATAGCTCCCTGACATCTGATGCTGAAATCTCCGGCAGTATTACTTGACTCCCAGCTCATTTTCCCCTTCTCTTTTTTCAGAAAACGGAAAGATTCATTATTCCAGGGCAAAGCTTTCTTATTTTTTTCGATCAGAAAGGAAAACGGGGCATGTATCACCGGCAGGGCTTTCTTTCCGATTTCCGTTACTTCTTCGGTGAAATAGCTGTTAACGGCTGCCGGCAGACCGTATTTATCGATTTCTACGGTACGTCCGAGGCAACCGATTGTCCGGTCACTTAAAGTGAGCGGAAGAAACGGTTTGACGATTTCGTCGTTACAAGCTAATTCGGAATTTAACCAGCGTAAACGGGAGAGCCGGTAGATATCCCCGTCTCCTTTATCCGTTAAAACCCGGTCCGAGATCCGGAACTTCAGCCGGATGGTTCGGGGAGAGGTATTTTTACCGCTGACCCTTACTTCTCCGGTATAATACCCGGGTCGGATGCCGGTCGGCAACTGTACGCCTATCCAAAGAGGCTGGATTTTTCCCTGTGGAACCGTGCAGTCGATCTGCATTTTCCGTTGCAGCCAGTCCGTGCCTTCCGTATTGAAGCAGGTAAAGTCCGAGGCGGGGATGGTGTCGGATGCTCCATATAAACCGGAAAAATTTACTTTTACTCCCTGCATATCTTTCCCTAAGGCCCACAGACCGATTTGAAATACGAAATATTCATTTTGGTCTGCTTCGGCAAAAAAATCTTCCCGGGCGCCTTCTACCGTCCAACGATAAGGAATGTCGTAAAACATTTTGATCGGATGGTTCCGGTCTTCGGGAAACAACAGATAATCCTGCTTCCCGCTGCGGGCCAATAAATCGGCTTTTTCTTTTTCTGTAGCGATAATTTCCATCGGATAGAAGCTGTCGAAAGCCGTTTTCGATTCGAAACGCAAAAAACGGGCTTCCGGTATATTCTTTTCAGCTGCGGCATTCCGGGCGAGCCAGTCAACATCCGGACGGGAAGTTTCCTGGGCGTATGTTACTTTGGGATAGGGACCTCCGGAACTGTGATAGGGCAGATAGTATATGTAGTAGTCGCCGGGAACCGTTTGGGGCTGGAAGAAAAGTTCGCCGGCTTCCCGGTCGATGCGGCCCCGGTAGAAATTATGAACCGGCTTTCCGCTCGTGGCATCGATGATGACAATTCCTTTTTCTTCCACCTGTTGATCCCTTCTCCTCCACGGGATTTCCGCACGTATCCGGTCGCATTTTTCACTGACGTGTACCACTGCCCGGTGATTGCCCAGGGAATCGGCGCTCTGGAAACCGGAAGCATAGAAAGATTCATCCGGTTTAAAGTTTTGTCCGGCGGCCTGTAGACTACCGTATACGGCCAGAATAAAAAAAAGCTTTTTCATAGTAGGGAGATTAAATAATTTCACGACATACGAAATTGGGAAATACTCGGCATAAAAACAAATGCCTTCCCTTTTTTTTAACAAAATAGATAAAATAAAAAGAGAATCGCCCGGCAAACGATTCTCTTTAAACTTCTTAAGAAAAGTATTTAGTTCAGTAACTTTTGATATTCCTCTTTATTCGTCAAAATATCAAGGGCTTTCCGGACTTCCTCATCATGGTTTACTTTATATTCGATCGCTCCTTCCAGATAGTAATAACGTTGCATGAATTGTTCGGCCAGGAAATTGGTAATTTCGTCTTTGTAAACTTCCATATCCCGGTTCAGGGAATGTGTAAGTTCTTTTTGTAATTGTTCGATTTGGGGTTGGACCGTTTCGTAATATTTTTCGGATTTAGCCGCTTTGATGAGTTTTTCCAGAATCAGTTGAGAGTCGGTTTCGTAGGAAAATTTTTTTTCTTTCAAATAGTTTTTAAATGCGTTGTAGATCTCTTCGGTGATTACGAAATCTTTGATTGTTCCGATTTCCGGATGTTGGAGAGCATATGAATTGACGAAATCGAAACAAAGGTCTTGTAATACCAGTTCCTGGGTGATGCGGGCGAAATTCGGAGCGTCGATTTTGATGTCGGGGGTAATTCCTCCTCCGTCATATACTTTCCGGCCGGCCCGGGTGCTGTATTCGGTAATGAGGGAATCGGGAACCTTTCCCACGCTTCCGTCCGGGTTGCGGTGGGAATAATCCAACGCCTGGATACATCTGCCGCTGGGGATGTAATATTTGGCAGTAGTCACTTTCACCTTGGTGTTATAGGCGAGGTCCCTTACCGTCTGCACCAATCCTTTTCCGAAAGAGCGTTCACCGATCAGTACGGCCCTGTCGTAATCCTGCAGTGCCCCCGATACGATTTCGGCAGCCGAAGCTGTACCCCGGTCGATCAATACAGCCAGAGGAAGATCCGGGGCAATCGGATTCCTTAGGGTAACGTATTCTTTGTCCCATTGTTTTACTTTCCCTTTGGTGCTAACGATTTTGGAATCTTTGGGAAGGAAAAAATTGCAGATTTCAACGGCTTGATCCAATAATCCTCCGCTATTGGCGCGTAGGTCCAGAATCAGCGATTGAGCGCCTTGATTTTTTAATTCGATGATGGCTTTCCGTACATCGGCTGCGGCTTTGTCGGTAAAACTGTTCAGGTAGATGTAACCGGTATGGTTTTCCAGCATTCCGTAATAGGGAACGCTGGGGAGTTGTATTTTCTCCCGTATAGCTTTAGCTTCTATGGGCTTTTTATGTCCCTCCCGTCTTACTTTGATCGTAATTTCTTTTCCCGGTTGTCCTTTTAAAATTTCGCTTACTTCTTCGGTCGATTTTCCTTTTACGGAAGTACCGTCGATGGATAACAGTACATCGCCGGGTAGCAAGCCGGCTTTATCAGCCGGGAAATTTTTATAGGGTTCCCGGATAATCACTTCGTCCCCTTTTTTACTGATGACCGAACCGATCCCCGCATATTCCCCGGTAGTCATCAATTTAATGTCTTCCATCTCCGATTCGGGATAATATACCGTATAAGGGTCGAGGGTTTTAAGCATAGCGTTGATGCTTTCGGTGACCAGTTTGGAAGGATCGGTTTCGTCTACGTAAAACATATTGATTTCCCGGAAAAGGGTAGCATATATATTGAGTTGTTTGCTGATCTCAAAATTCCGGTCGTCGCTTTTCAGGGAAGTAATCCCCACTGCCAGCAGGAGGATTCCCGCGACGGTAAGTAAATAATGTCTGGTTTTCATGTATGATTAAATTATAATTTACCTGATGAATCGGACTCTTTTCGGTGGAGTCCCCTTACCTCTGATTATTATTTTAGCGAAAGTACACATTTTCAGGGAAAGTTAAAAATGAAAGTTGCCGGAATATTGCAGCTTTAAGGATTTAAAGAAATTTTTGCTCCTTTTTAAGGGACGGGATCGTATCCGCTGCCTCCCCAGGGGTGGCAGGAAAGAATTCTTTTCACCGTCAGCCAAAGTCCTTTTAAAGGACCGTGTTTTTTTAAGGCTTCGATGGCATATTGGGAACAACTGGGTGTGTATCGGCAAGTGGGAGGGAGAAAGGGAGATATGCACCCCCTGTAAAAATAAACGGGCAGCAGAAGGACCGAAATCAGAAGTTGACGGAAGAAACGATATGGGTTCCGGTTAATGGGCATTTTTAACGTCCGAATGAGTGATGATTTTGTCCAGAGCCGATGCGACGGCTTTTTCGATTTTTTCGTATTCCTGTATGCGGTGATCCAGGTAGATAAACAAAATGTCAAAGGTCGTATCGTTTCCTATCTTTTCGTATAAACCGGCTTTATGAAGCCGGTAAGCTTCCCGGGTTAAACGTTTCAACCGGTTTCTTTGGACGGCTCTTTTGAATTTCTTTTTGCTGACGCTCACGGCCATGCGTGCCGGATAATTTCCTTTCCGGGAAGATTCTTTTATCAAAATCCGGAACGGATATTTTATAAAACTGAAAGGAGAAGCCCACAATTCTTCCAGTAAAGTTTTATGAAACAGGCGTTCTGATTTGCAAAAAGTGTTCATGAGAAATATAAAGAGCGGAGAAAAGCTTCTCCGGCTCTTTACTTAATTTTATTTTCTTTGTTGTACTTCTTGATGAATTCTTCTATGGCCATGGTCATAGAGGGGCATTTGGAAGTCGGTGCCTGAATGTCCAGGCGTAAACCCGCTTCTTCAACGGCTTCAGCCGTAGCCGGGCCGAAAGCGGCTATAATGGTGGTATCCTGGACAAACCCCGGAAAATTCTGAAACAAAGATTTAATTCCCGAAGGCGTGTAAAAAGCGACGATATCGTATTCTTTTAAATCTTTGATATCGCTCAGATCGCTGGCTACCGTTCGGTACAGAATAGCTTTGGTATATTTCAGATGAAGCTGATCCAGCAAACCCGGAATGTTTTCTTTGTGAATGTCCGAAAGAGGAACCAGGAAATTTTCATTTTTATGTTTCAGCAGGATTTTAGTCATATCGTCCACTTTCTTATCCCCATAGAAAATTTTCCGTTTCCGGTAGACGATGTATTTTTGTAAATAAAAAGCCGTAGCTTCCGAAATACAAAAGTATTTCATCGTATCCGGAACGGTGATCCGCAATTCCCCGCATATTCTGAAAAAATGGTCGATAGCAGTCCGGCTCGTAAAAATAATAGCGGTATGATCGAGGATGTTCACTCGCTCCTGCCTGAATTCTTTCACCGTAACCCCTTCAACCTTAATAAACGGTCTAAACTCCAGTTTTAAATTATATTTTTCCGCTAAATCGAAATAAGGAGATTTCTCTGTTGTCGGTTTAGGTTGTGATACGAGTACCTTTTTTATCTTCAAAGCTGTAAGTTTTAAATATTAATACTCAGTTAGTTTACCAATACCTTGTATAGGGTAAGGAAAGGTAAGACTTCGAGGGCACAAAGGTACAAAATCATATAGAAAATCGGAACTCTATAAGCCAATAATATTTCAAGCCAACGCAGGATTTTAACAAGATAAAACAAAGTAAAACAAATTATAATGATTTTAAGTAAGACCGGGGCCGCAAACGGTTTGACGAAAAAAAGAGCTATCACCAGGGGGGCGATAAAAAGTCCGGTAACAATATTGAAAGCCCATAAATTGATGACGGCTTCTACGCTTGCCGTTTTTGCGTCGAATGTCCAGGCAGCGAGGCGTAAAAAGATGAGGGTGAGGATGTGATAAGCGCATAGAATTCCGAATACCGGAAGTATGATTTCATAAGATTCCTGCCGGCCGATGACGTAAACGGCTCCGATGGAAAGAATGGAAAAGGAAAGAAACAAGGCCAGGATATAATATACGCTGTTTTGAGTGATGCCTTCGTTGAGGACGTTTTCATACTTTTTCCTTTTCCGGATGACACCCCAGAGCAAAGGGAAAAGTTCTTTCCCTCTCAGGCGGAGAAAAGCGAACAGGATCAGGAAAATGATGGAGTACCCCAGCCACAGGGCCAGATTTTCCGTTTTGTGCAAGGGTTCGATGGGGAGACGAGGCTCCGGAGAGGCATAAGCCAGGCTTTCCGTCCGATCGGGGGACAAGATCGCTTCCCGGGGTGGCAGAAACGAAAATTTCTGGAGGGTATCAGTAAAAATGTATGTAGAATCTGCGGTTTTCATAAAAGCCTTTTCCTGACTGCTTTAAAGGTGTCCGTTATTTTTTCGGAAGTTCGGGTACCGTATTCCGCCCTTTACCCGAAAGGTAGGGTTAATGAGCTTCGTACCAGTTGCGTCCGAATCCGCTGCTCACGGTCAGGGGGACGGATAATTCCACTACGTGCTCCATGCAATCGGTAACCAGAGTTTGTAACTTTTCCTGTTCGGATTTATGACATTTGAAGTTCAATTCGTCGTGTACCTGTAAAATCATTTTGGATTTCAAACCTTCTTCCCGGAGGCGGCGGTGTATATGAATCATAGCTAACTTGATGATATCGGCGGCGGATCCCTGAATCGGCGCGTTTATGGCGTTTCGTTCAGCCATACCCCGGATGACGGCATTGCGGGAGTTGATATCCCGTAAGTAGCGGCGACGGCCCATAATGGTTTCCACATACTCTTTTTTCCGGGCTTTTTCGATGGTGTCTTCCATGTATTGTTTGATTTCCGGATACAGCCTGAAATAGCCTTCTATCAGTTCTTTTCCTTCTTTCCGGCTGATGTGCAGCCTTTCGGCCAATCCCCAGGAAGAGATGCCGTAGATGATGCCGAAATTGGCTGTTTTAGCCCGCCTCCGCATTTCGTGAGACACTTCTTCCAGGGGGACGTGATAAATTTTAGATGCGGTGGCACTGTGGATATCCGCCCCATGATTAAAAGCGTCGATCAGGGGTTTACAATGACTCAGGTGGGCGATCAGGCGTAATTCGACCTGGGAATAATCGGCGGAAAAGAAAAGATAATCTTCGTCTCCTGTCACGAAAGCTTTGCGGATTTTTCTTCCTTCTTCCGTCCGGATCGGAATGTTTTGCAGATTGGGATTGAGGCTACTGAGGCGTCCGGTGGCCGCTTCGGCCTGGTTGAAATGGGTATGTATTTTTCCCGTTGCCGGATCGATACATAGCGGAAGAGCCTCGGCATAAGTCGTAAGCAATTTTTTCACTCCCCGGTAATCTAAGATTTTGGCCACGATCGGATGGTCGTTTTCCAGTTTGGTCAAAACTTGTTCCGAGGTACTGTACTGACCGGTTTTGGTTTTTTTATTTCCCCCGTCTACGTTCATTTCGTCGAAAAGAACTTCTCCGAGTTGTTTGGGCGAACTGATGTTAAAAGGATGCCCGGCTATTTCGTATATTTCTTTTTCGAGCAGATTGATCCGGGTTTTCAACTCTTCGGAAATACGCTGTAATTCCCCAGTATCTATGCTGACGCCTTCGTATTCCATATCGGCCAATACGAAGACTAAAGGCATTTCTATTTCAAGAAAAAGTTTAATCAGACCGGTTTGTTCCAAAGCTTCCGACAGTTTCTCCCGAAGCTGAAAAAGAACATCTGCCTTTTCGGCAAAATCCTGATTTTCCTCTTCCTCCTGAAAGAAAAGATTGAGTTGCCGGTTTTCTTTTTTGGTTTCCGACAAGGTATAGTTGAGATATTGTAAAGCAATCCGGCCCAATTCGTGGGACATGTCGGGATGCAATACGTAATGGGCGATTTTTACGTCGAAAATCCGGTTTTTAAGCTGTATCCCGGCTCGTTTTAACCAGATAATGTCGTCTTTTACATCGGGAGAAATTAAGGTTTTCTCCGGATTTTCCAAAATGGGTTTTAACAGAGCCAATATTTTTTCGGCTTCTGAACGGTTTTCCGGTAAGCGGATATAATCTACCCGGTGGCTGTGGGTGGAAAAACACAAGTAAGCGGGTAGGGAATCGTATATGGAGCCTTTGGTAAAGGTAGAGTGCAAAACAAAGGCTTCCGCTTCCCGCAGTTGGTCCAGTAATTTTTCGGGCTGATGGCTTTGATCCGTATAGGTGACGCGGACATCTTTTAGTTTTTCGGAAGTATCTTTTTCTTCCCGGTCTGTCTCGAAAAGGCGTTTGGACAGGGAAAAAAGTTCGAGTTCTTTAAAGATAGGTTCCAGTTCTCCGATGTGAATGTGTTGTTTTACCAGGTCTCCCGGTTGGATACCGACGGGCACTTCGGAGTTGATGGTAACCAGCGTACGGGATAAATGAACCGTAGGCTGGCACCGCAGTAAATTTTCTTTTTGTTTTCCTTTAAGTTCGTCGATATGAGCGTAAATACCGTCGATATCACCGTATTTATAGACCAATGCCGCCGCACTTTTGGGGCCTATTCCGGAACAACCCGGGATGTTGTCGGCGGCGTCGCCCATGAGGCCCAGTATGTCTACCACTTGCCACACGTATTCGATCCCGAAATGATCCAGTACTTCCGGAATGCCCCATACTTCGGATTTATTCCCGGAGCGTCCGGGCTTGTACATAAAGACGTTTTCGCTTACCAATTGTGCATAATCTTTATCGGGGGTGATCATGTACACGGTAAATCCTTCTTTTTCCGCTTTTTTTGCCAGGGTGCCGATAACGTCGTCGGCTTCGTAGCCCGGAATACTTATACAAGGGATGCCGAGTCCTCCGATAATTTTCTTAATATAGGGAACGGATTTTTTCAGGTCTTCGGGCATAGGAGGACGCTGGGCTTTGTAAGCCGGATACATCTCGTGCCGGAAAGTGGGCCCTTCGGGATCGAATACCACAGCAATGTGTTCCGGCTTTTCCAGTTGCAGCAATTCCAGCAGAAAATTGCAAAATCCGAAGGTGGCGGAGGTGTTGATGCCGGTAGTCGTGATCCGGGGATTGTTGACAAAGGCGTAGTAGGAACGGTATATGAGTGCATAGGCATCCAGAAGATATAGAGTTTTTTCGGTTGTCATGAAATCAGTTTTATTGAGTTTTCCGCTTACAAAGTTAGAAAATAATGAAGCAAGATCAAATTCTCCTTGCTCATAGATAGTCCGGGAGAAGAAAATCGTTTTATTTCGGTCCTTTTAACCGGTATTTGTTTCATTTTTGAAATAAAACGGAAAAAATCCGGAGAAGTTTTGGAGTTTCTGAAATTGTTTTTACATTTGTCGGCGATATTTAAAACAAAAGAGTGATGATGAAATCTTTTACCTTTGCTTATTACTTTTATTACTTTTTTAGCGAAAAGTAAAGGGCTTTGGTATACTGATTTTACTTATACGAAATAACGGAGCCCTGAATTTTCAGGGCTTTTTTAATGATAGGAACATGAAGACGTATTTTCGATTTAGCAACCGGTTTTATTTTTACTTCTACTTTTATTGTGTCGAGAGTAGCCGGAAGTCGTATATGGAGTCTTTTTAGAAAAATGATAAAGATGTAATGAAAACCCCCGGCCTGCAAACCGGGGGTTTTATTTTGAATAAACCCATAAAACTATAGGAGAAAATGAAAAAAATTGCCATACAGGGGGTCCACGGATGTTTCCACGAGCAGGCAGCCCGTTTGTTTTACGGAGACCGGATTGAGGTGCTGGAATGCCTGAGTTTCGAAGATTTGTTTACCGGATTGGAAAGCGGACAGGCCGACGGTGCGGTCATTGCTATCGAAAATACGGTTTCCGGAGGATTGTTACCGAATTATTCCCTTTTGCAAAAGCACGGGAAAGCTGTGAAAGGAGAAGTTTTTCTCCGCATCCAACAAAATCTGATGGCTTTGCCGGGACAAAATATAGCGGAGATCCGGGAAGTACATTCCCATTATATGGCTATCGCCCAAACGCGTGAATTTTTTAAACACTACCCGCATATTCGTTTGATCGAGTCGGAAGATACGGCTAAAAGTGCTGCGGATATCGCCCGGAATAACCAGAAATACACCGGCGCTATCGCTTCAAGCCTGGCGGCAGAATTGTTTGGCTTAGAAATACTGAAGGAAGGAATAGAGACGCATAAGCAAAATTACACCCGTTTCCTGATTATCGACGACCGCATACGGGTGAATCCGGCTGAAATTGACAAATCCTCCATTTGTTTTACCATTCCTCACAAAACCGGTCGTCTTTCTCAGATTCTTTCTATCTTTTCTTTCTACGATTTGAATCTGACTAAAATACAATCGCTCCCCATCCCCGGTAAAGAGTGGCAATACTTTTTTTATGTGGATTTGAAGTTCGAGCAATACGATCGGTACAGGGAAGCGATGAATGCGGTAAATCCGCTGATAGAAGACGTAAAGGTATTGGGAGAATATAAAAGCGGACATTGAAGTGTATCCGATAATACGCATAAGACTATGATTATACAACCGGCTGAAAGAACAAAAAGTGTAAGTGAATATTATTTTTCACGGAAATTACAGGAAATCGACGAGATGAATCGTCAGGGGAAAAAAGTGATTAATCTGGGAATCGGAGCTCCCGACCTGCCTCCTGCAGAGGTGGTGATCCATACGCTGGTGAGGAGTGCCGAAGATCCGGGAAACCATGCTTACCAAAGTTATAAGGGGCTTCCGGAGCTGAGGGAAGCTTTTGCTTCCTGGTACCGGCGTTATTATCGGGTGGAACTGAATCCGGCTACGGAAATCCAGCCTTTGACGGGGTCGAAGGAAGGTATTTTATTGCTTTCCCTGGCTTTTTTAAACAAAGGGGATAAGGTATTGGTGCCGAATCCGGGATATCCTACTTATTCTTCCGCTTCCCTGCTGGCAGAAGCGAAAATTGTGACTTACGATCTGGATGAGGAAAAAGGATGGATGCCGGATTTCGATGCTTTGGAAAAGATGAATTTGGACGGTGTAAAACTGATGTGGACGAATTATCCGAATATGCCTACCGGCGGTTGCGCTACCGGAGCCCTCTACCGCAGGTTGGTGGATTTCGGCCTGAAACACGGCATTATGATTTGTAACGACAACCCCTATAGTTTTATATTGAACGAACCGCGTCTGAGCATCCTGGAAACCGAAGGAGCGAAAAGGTGTTGTGTGGAGTTGAATTCCTTGAGTAAAGCTCATAACATGTCCGGCTGGCGAATCGGTATGATCGCCGGTGAACCGGAGGTTATCGCAGAGGTACTGAAAGTAAAGAGCAATATGGATTCCGGTATGTTCAAGCCTTTGCAAACCGCGGCGATTCGGGCTTTGGAACAGGATGAAAGCTGGTACACCCGGCTCAATGAAGAATATGAAAAGCGAAAAATCCTGGCCGGAGAGCTTTTTGATTTATTGAAGGTCACTTACGATAAAAACAGCCGGGGGTTGTTTTTATGGGGAAAAGTGGGGGGGGATTGGAAAAACGGAGAGGAATTGTCCGATCATATTTTACGGGAGGCCCGGGTATTTATCACTCCCGGCTTTATTTTCGGAAGTAAAGGCGAGGCTTACGTGCGGATTTCCCTATGTGCCAAACAAGAGGTATTGCGGTCGGCTCTTCGGCGGATTAAAGAGAGTTTGGAAGGCTTGAAACTTACTCATGGCTCCTGGTGTTGAATACGATAAAATGAGAGATAAAATGCAGGTTGGAATTATTGGAATAGGATTAATCGGAGGGTCGATGGCAATCGACCTGAAAAAACGTAAATTTGCCGATAAAATCGTAGGAGTGGAAAGCGATCATTTGCATGCGGCTGCCGCTCAAGAGATCGGTTTGGTGGATGAGATGGTGGATCTGGACGAATGCATACGGGATAGTGATATCATTGTGGTGGCGACGCCGGTAAGTGCGGCGGTTCGTCTGATTCCCGAAATTCTGGACCAGGTGGACAGGCAGGTGGTAACGGATGTGTGTTCGACCAAGCAACGGATTAACGAGCTTGTACATTACCATCCGAACCGGAAAAATTTCGTAGCGGCTCATCCGATGGCAGGTACCGAATATTCGGGGCCCTGGGCCGCCTTGCCGGGGCTTTTTGACGGACGGGCCGGTATTTTGTGTAATGCGGAAGATTCGGATATCCGGGCGGTGGAACTTATTAAAAGCATGTACGACTGTCTGAACATGCGTATCATTTATATGCGGGCAGCTCACCATGACGTACACACGGCTTACGTTTCTCATATTTCTCATATTTCTTCCTTCGCATTGGCGCTGACGGTTCTGGAAAAAGAAAAAAATGAGAAAAACATTTTTGACCTGGCTTCCGGAGGTTTTTCTTCCACCGTGCGTCTGGCAAAAAGTAATGCGGATATGTGGACGCCTATTTTTTTTCAGAATAAGGAAAATGTGCTGACGGTTTTGGATACGTATATCGAAAAATTGCAGGAATTTAAAACTCTTATTGCCGGGTTCGACGAAGCGGGGATGAGGGAACTGATCGCCAAAGCGAATAAAATAAAAAGAATTATCCGGTAGGAAAACACAGTAACGATAAAACGATATGACAACAAACAAATTAGATTTGATCCCGGTGGGAGAATGGGGGATTTTTTCGGATGTGAAAAAGCCCTTGATTATTGCCGGACCCTGTAGTGCGGAAAGTGAGCAACAATTGTTCGAAACGGCCCGGGCTTTAAAAAATGCCGGAGTAGAAGTATTGCGGGCGGGGATATGGAAACCCCGCACCCGTCCGAATTGTTTCGAGGGAGTAGGGGCCGACGGATTGGTATGGATGCGCAGGGCCCAGCGGGAACTGGGAATGAAGATCTCAACTGAAGTAGCCAATGTAAAACATGTATACGAAGCCTTGAAGGCCGGTATGGATATGCTTTGGATCGGAGCCCGGACGACGGCGAATCCTTTCGCTATGCAGGAAATAGCCGATGCTTTGAAGGGAACCGATATCCCCGTTTTGGTCAAGAATCCGGTGAATCCGGATGTAGAGTTGTGGATCGGTGCATTGGAGCGTCTCCATATGGCCGGTTTGAAGAAAATCGGGGTCATTCACCGGGGATTTTCGACTTATAATAAAGCGAAGTACAGGAATATCCCTCAATGGCAATTGCCCATCGAAATCAAGCGTCGGTTTAAAGACATGGTGATGATATGCGATCCGAGCCACATCGCCGGGAAGCGGGAGTATATCCGGGAACTTTCCCAGCAAGCTATGGACCTGGGCTTCGACGGGCTGATCGTTGAATCGCATATTTGTCCGGAAATTGCGTTGAGCGATGCCGCTCAGCAGCTGACGCCTTCGGATTTGGCGGGGATATTGTCGGATTTGATCATCCGGGAGGTCGATTCGGAAAATGTCGCCTATAAAGAGAGTATCGATGAATTACGCGCACGAATAGATGAACTGGATGACGAGTTGATCCATACCCTGTCGGCCCGCATGAAAGTGTCGGAAGAAATCGGAAAATACAAGAAACAAAATAATATTACCATTCTGCAACCCGGACGTTGGGATAAAATTTTGGAAAAAGTGTTCGCCAAGGGAGCGGAAAACGGTTTAAGCAGTGAATTTTTAGAGAAAATTTTTAAGGCGATTCACCAGGCTTCTATTGATAAGCAGACCGAAATTATGAACGAAAATTAAAAACTCCGGGAATAATTTCCCGAAGTTTTTAGTTTGAGCGAATTTGCGGATTGTCTGTAGTTCCTGTTTTATCAGGAAGGTCAGAAGGAGATGCCGAGGCCGATGCTGTAGGGGTGCAATTCCGGTCCCTTATCGGACCTGAAAATGTTGGTAAGGGTATAGCTCCCCCATACGTTAATGCTTCGGTATCCGACCCGGGCTACCACGTCCGCTTTAACGGGGATCAGGTTAAAACCGTCAGAATCTTTTTTCTTGTGTTTATCGCCATCGGTTTTATACACGATTTTGGTTTTGGAATGAAGCCGTAACCCTCCCATGATACCTGCCGAAATATACATACTTCGGTATTGAGTAGGGAACTGAAATTCCAGGAGTAAGGGAACGGTCAAATAAAGCATCTTAAAGGTGTTCCTTTTTACATTCCAGTCGGGATCGATCGTCCAGGGTTCGAGTTTGTTGCCGTCTCCTACACGTACCGAACGGTGTTTATCGTTGAATTGCAGGCGTTGATATTCCAGTCCCAGACCCACCACAAGGCCGAAATTATTGCTGGGAACCAGGTTGATACTCTGTTCGAACACATTGAACTGCATGACGAAGGAAGTGGAGTAATCCAAATCCATGAATTCATCTTTCGGATCCGCATACATGGAATAGTCGGTGTTGGCAAAATTGACGAAGCCGAAATTGAATCCGCACCAATGTCCGCTGAAGCTCCAGTAGCTTCCGTTAGAGGAATAACCGCGGCTTTTCCGGTAGCGTTTCCGTCCCCATATTTCCAGTTCGGAATGGGAACTGCGGTCGTCCCCATAGTCCAATTGGGTAGAGTCACTGGAATAGAGACGCACTTTTTTCTTTTTCTTTTGATTTTCTGCAGGCTGGGAAATAATAATCATTTCAGTGCCTGGGTTCAATTCCTGTTTCAGGGTTTGGCGGTTTTTCAAAGTATCCGTTTTTTGCCATCCGTCTTTGATGACAATGCTGTCTCTGACGGTTTGTGCCGGACAGGTAAAAGCAAAAAGGAAGGCGGAGAGAATAAAAAGTACTTTCATAATTTATTATTATTTGTGAATATTTCCGATCTTTTTTCTATGACGTATGAGTTTCCCCTTTTGTTACAAGAGGGCATAAAAGTGGGGTTATTTTTCTTTTTTTATTTTTTCCGCCAGGTTTTTTCCGGCATGGATGACGGAAGTAAAAATATTCCGGGATTGGAAATTACTGGTAGACGATTTCCAGGCCCGTGCATCTTCCGTCAGGTTAATCTCAGCGATAGTGGAGGTAACGGGAACCATTCTGTTTAAAGAAGGTTCCGTTTCCGTGTTTACGGGAACCAGTACGGGTTGGGTCTGAGCAAAAAATGCGGCGGGAGCGGGCGGAGCAGATAAGATCCGTTTCTTCCGTCTGGGGATCAGAGGGGTATCCGGAAGTTCCAATACCCGGCTTGCCGGTGCCATAACGACCGGTTCCGGTAATTCCAGGGTCCGGGTCGCCGCCAGAGTCCGGGGAAGAGCGTATTCGGCGGTGTGGAATAGCGGAGTGCCAAGGGTGAGGAGCAAAGCGAGACCGGCGGCCGCTGTAAGGGGAGCCAGCCACAGCAGGCGGTAGTTTTTCCGGTAAAGTTTCGATTTGGAGGGGTAAACGATCCGGGTGTCCGGGAGGAGCCTCAGTTTTTTATACATCCGTACCGATTCTTGAAATTTTTTATCGGACCGATAGGGGCTTACCTGTCCTTGTTCTTCGGCGCTGAGTACGTTTTCCGCCATAGCGATGGCATAGTAATCCGGCCACTCCTGCTCTTCCGTTTTTTTCAACAAACCTTTGTGCGGGTAAGTCACCGGAGGAGGTGTTAACTTTACCTGTTTTAGTTCCTCCAACTCTTCTTCCAACTCGGGGTGGGCCAACAGAAATGCTTTGAATTCGCTTTCCAGGCCGGGAGAAAGGCTCCCGTCCAGATAATCGATAACGTATATTTCGTAATTTTCCCGGGTAATCATAGGGTTTCGTATTGATAAAGACGTTTCTACTTTTGTTCAGACAACCAGATCCGGTTTTCGGATGAATTCTTTCATAAAATTCCGGGCCCGGAAAATGTATACTTTGACCTGACTTTCGGTCAGATGAGTAATTTCGGCGATTTCGTGGTACGAATAGTTTTCATAGTCGCGGAGCAAAACTACTGTTTTTTGTATCGCAGGGAGTTTTTCCAGGGCCATTTCCAGAATTTCGTTTAAATCCGGGGCCCCGCCTTCGTAGGAATAATTGCCGGGTTGCAGATTCTCGATGTCTCCGTTTTTCTTTTCTCTCCGGAAAGTATCGATTAATTTCCGGTAAGCGGTGGTAAACAAAAAGGATTTGGCTTTCTCATAGGCAATTTCACCGACATGCTCCCACAGTACAAGAAAACTTTCCTGTACGATGTCTTCGGCCAGTGCTTTGTTTCGGCATGTTTTTAAAATGAAACGAAACACATCGTCAGAGAAACGGTCTACACCCAGATTATATTCCTTTCGCGTCATATTATTTATGGGACGGACGAAAGGTACGAAAAGTTACTCGAAAAGTAGGGAATTGAAAAATATTTCTCTTTCCTTCAAGATGAGGTCCCGGTAGCGGCTTTTTCCTCCTATGGCGATTTGATATACCATATTATCTCTGAAAATGAATCGTTTGAAATACGTCATTTCCCCGTTATCTTTTATAACGGAGTATTCGATTTCTTTGATGAGCATATTGTCGTACGGAATGGTCTTTTCATCTTTTAAAATGGCTGTTTTTACGGAAAGAGAGCCCTTTTTCAATTCCTCGTAGAGAACCAGGGTATTTTCTGGGTTCAGGTTTATTTTCCGGGTAGAAAAATCAGAGCAGACGACCCCCAATACGCATACCAGGTCTTTGGTTTGATAAATGCGCGATGGAATGCCTCCGGTCACCTGCTTCAGGATTTGGGCTTTGTTCGGAAACAGAAAAGAAATATGTTGATCGGTATCCACCCGTTGCCACGTACTGCTCTGGGGGAGCATCAAGGTCAGAAACAGGAATAATTTTGCAATAAGCATGATTTTCAGTATCGTTTAATTACTATTTTTGCAGCAAACTTATGGAATAATCGGTTGTATTCAAACAACAGAATACAGAAGCTGTCATAATTTATAATGCTTTAACAGTTGCAGCATGCAGATTGCGGGAAAAGAGATAGGAAATAGGCCTTTGGTATTGGCGCCTATGGAAGACGTTACCAATCCTCCGTTTCGTAAATTTTGCAAGAGGTTTGGGGCCGACTGGCTTTATTCGGAATTCGTTTCGGCGGATGCTTTGGTGCGCTCGGTGGATAAAACCTTGAAAAAATTGACGATAGAGGAAAACGAGCGTCCGGTAACGATTCAGATTTACGGACGCTATATCGATTCTATGGTGGAGGCGGCCCGGATGGTGGAGGCGGTAAAGCCGGATTTTATCGATCTGAATTTCGGTTGTCCCGTGAAACGGGTGGCTCAGAAAGGGGCCGGTGCGGGCTTGTTGAGGGATATACCTCTGATGGTGAAAATGGCGGAGGAAATCGTCAAAGCTGTCCGGATTCCGGTAACGGCAAAAACCCGTTTGGGATGGGATAGCGGAAATATCATAGTCGAAGAGGTAGCGGAAAGGTTACAGGACGTGGGGATTCAGGCTTTGGCCATACACGGAAGGACGCGGGCGCAGATGTATACGGGAGAAGCCGATTGGGAACCGATCGGCCGGGTGAAAAAGAATCCCCGGATTAAAATCCCCATTATCGGAAATGGGGATATCACTTCCGGTCCCCAAGCGAGGGAAGCTTTTGAAAGATACGGAGTAGACGCCCTGATGATCGGCCGGGCGGCTATCGGTCGCCCTTGGATCTTCCGGCAGATCCGGCATTATCTGGAAACCGGAGAAGTGCTCCCGGAACCGACGGTGTCGGAGCAAATCGAAGTGATCCGGGCGCAAATCCTGTTGTCGGTCGACTGGATAGATGAGGTCCGGGGCATACTCCATATGCGCCGGCATATGGCCGCGATGTTCAAAGGATTACCTCATTTCCGGGATTTGCGGGTCGAAATGTTACGGGCGGCCACCCTCCCCGAACTGTGGACGATCTTCGACCGAATCCGGGAACGTTATGCCGGGGAAATCAATTCAGATCCCCGATGATTAAAACCGGATTACTTTCCTCGGTCAACTGCTCGTTGAGTTGTTGCAGCAGGGGAGAAAGAGGTTCGCCTGCTTCCGTCTTTTTCTCGGCCATTTCTTTGATCAGGAACGCACTCAACATGTAAATGACTTTTTTATTTTGTATGATCAGATGCTCGGTAATATCGTCTTTATAGGTATCCAGCGGGTCGAGGTAAAACTGATCTACCTTCTGAACCTGCCTGTCTTTTTTGTCTACCCAGAGAATATCCGAACTTCGCATGGTGAAAAAAAGGTTATCCCCGGCTTTTCGCAGGTCTACATTTAACGTAACAATTAAGAAATGACCGGAAGTCTCGGCCAGAAGCATTTTGGAAGGTCCTTGTCCGTTCGTTTCCGGTTGGAATTTATTTCCGTAATGGAAGACGAAAAGGGGGTCCACACCGGAATTACGCAAGGCGTATAAGGTGTCCTGCATTTCCAGATGGATTTCATTTTGTTTGACCGGAATCAGAGTGGGACGTCCGGTGATGAAATTATTCAGAAGCGTGGTATGGGGATTCGGTACACTGTCGAGAAGTTGTCCGCCGGTTGTTATGGTATAGCACAGGATGGGCTGTGAATTTCCTTGGTTAGCCGGAATGTAGAGGATATTTTCATCCTGGAAGTCCATCATTAAAGGCAGAGCATGAATTTTGATTTTCGGCAGGTGTTCTCCCGTGTTTAAGTCCAGGACTGTAATATGATTCCGGTCTGCCTGGTTGACATAATAGAGACGGTCGTGTTTTTCGTCGACGGCGTAAGAGAGGACGTAGGTAAATTCCTGGGGGCCTTTTCCGACCGACGCCAGTTTCCGGAGGTGTTTGCCGTTTGCTGTAAACAGTTGAATGTCTTTGTTGCTGATCGTAACGATGTATTTTTCTCCGGCCCAAATCTTCCGGGTTCTATTGTCGGGAATAATTACATTTTCCTTGCTTTCCAGGGGAATGCATTTTAGGTTGGAAGCGAGCTGGCTGAATTTAACGCTTTCGGTTTTATCCCTTTCGTCCAGATTGATAACGGCCGGACCTTGAGAAGGTTGCCTACAAGTATTCAGTAAAATACACAGGATTCCGCAGGAGAATAAAAGGTAGAAGTTTTTCATAGTCACGCTATTTTACATTAAGGATAAAAAAGAAACGCCAGGCCCGTGGGGGATGGCGTTCTTTCTGTTTTGGAATCACTTCAGGTCTCCGATAATCAAAACCGGGTTGTCCTCTTCTGTCAATTGTTCGTTCAGTTGTTTCAGCAAAGGAGAAAGGGTTTCTCCCGCTTCCGCCTTTTGCTCGGCTATTTCTTTTATAGAAAAAGCGCTCAGCTTATAGATGACTTTCCGGTTTTTAACCAACAGAGAGGAATAACTAATCTCTTTATGGATATCCAGCGGATCGATATAGAATTTTTCCATTTCATCGATCTCCAGGCTTTTCTTATCCACCCAACGGGTATGGCTGGGGCGCAGGGTGACCATGATGCCGCCGTTGTCGGACTTTTGCATATCGATGTCTTCCATCCGGATTAAGAAATGATCGGAGGTTTCCGCCAGAATCGCTTTGCTCATGCCTTTCAGGTTGGTTTCCGGATGGAATTTATTTCCATAATCGAAGACAAAGAGGGATTCTAAACCGGAATTATGCAGATTGTATACGGTATCTTGCATTTGCAGGTGAATGCCGTTTTGTTTGACCGGAAGCAACTGAGCGTTCCCGTTTAAAAAATTCGACATCACGCTGGTATTCGGATTCCGTACGCTGTCGATCAGTTCTCCAGCCGGGTTTATCGTATATAAGACGGTAGGGAAGGAATTGCCTCTGTTAAAAGGGGTATACAGAATATTGCCGTCTTTTATATCCATATCGAAGGGGAGTATGTTGACTTTAAGCTTGGGCAAATGTTCTCCCGTCGTCAGGTCGATAACGGAAATATGATACCAATCTCCCTGATGACCGTAATAAAGCCGGCTAGAGGTTTCGTCTACAGCGAAAGGGATGATGTAAGTGAATTCGTTGGGGCCTTTCCCGGCGGAGGCCAGTTTCCGGATGTATTTACCGTCGGCCGTGAATTGCTGGATATCTTTATTATTTAAGGCGATGATGTATTTTTCTCCGGCCCAGATGCGGGTTTGGTCGTCGGGAATGATTACATTTTCCTTGCTTTCCAGTGGAACGCATTTTAAGTTAGAAGCAAGTTCGCTTAATTTTACAGTCCGGGTCTTGCCTGCTTCGTCTAAATTAATCGTTACCGGGCCTTTGGAGGGTTTTGCACAACTACTGAGTAAAGCGCAAAAAATAACGAAAGATGAGAGAATAAAAAAATTTTTCATATGCGGTATCGTATTTATACGTACAAGGATAAATAAAATAAATGACATTTAAAATACCTGGAGCCAGATATTTTAAATGTCGGAAAACGGGGCGAAAAAAAGTTATTCTTCCGGATGGAAGGAAATTAATTTGATGTCTTTCCAGGGAATATAAATGGGAATTTCATCCGAAGAAAATACCAATATCCCACTGTTTTCGTTAGTGACATCGGAAGTATCTCCCAGACTGAAGCTTGCTCCATTGGTTAGGGTAACGAAAGAATACCGGTAATTTTTGGGTTCGATGGATTGTATGTATTTGAACGGGATTTCATAGTTAATATTGTCGTTTTTACCGTCTAGCACTTCCAGATTCATGGCCTCGTCCAAATCATACGCTATGATTCCGTTAAAAATTTCTCCTTTTCGGGTATGTACTTCCGCCTGCAGCCGCCGGACCGCTTTAAAATCGTCGTAGCCGGAAGGAGCGATCTCGTTGAAATTTAAAGCTTCGAAAGCCTCGAAACGGTTCCAGGGTATGCTTACCCGCCCGGTTTGGGGCATGTTGACGAGAATTCCCCGGTTCTGGTTGTTGACATCGTTCGAACCCCAGAGATTCAATATGTTGCCGTCGGAAGTGCTTACTTCGCATCCGTCCCGTGTTTTTACGATCTTCCGGATATTGCGGAAAGAAATATGGCAGTCCCCTTGCCGGCTACGGCCGTCCAGCAGGTCTTCCAGATTTTTTTCGTCCCGGTCCCAGGTGATGAATCCCTTGTAGATTCCCTGGTTGGTTTTTATGATTCCCGTGATGGGAAGGTGGTAGTCCGGAGCATCGAAACAGGCAGGCATAAATTCGATCTTACTGATTTTATCCCACCGGATTACCGAACTGCTGGCATCTTCCTGAAAAACCGTAATGGAAGCACCGATATCCTCGTACGAACCCCGGCTTAATTCCATCGAATAACCTCCCTTCACCTGCAATCTGATTTTATTGTAGTCGGTTAGTTCGACAGACTCGATATTGCCGAATCGGCAAGTGAAGACATGCAGAGGAGCTAAATGGGTTGTCCGCCCGTCACTTATAAACGTAACATTCATATCGGGCGTAAAATATTCCCGGTACGGATTGATGATTTTGGATGCCCGGAAAAAATCGATCCAGTACATTTGTTGTTTTCCCCAGGTGAGAAATCCGGTAAGAATTTGATTATCCACGGTAGTGATGCGTCCGAATAATCTGTAATCCCTTGCTGTTTTCTGGCTGAAAACCGATAACGACAACAGGACGATACATACAGAAGTAAGAAATACTTTTTTCATACACATTTCAGGTTATTTTTCTAAATGACGCTCAGCATCCCTAAAAAGTTACAGAAAAACAGAGCTGTCTGAAAATTGTTTTCACACAGCTCTGGGTTCGGTATTCGCTTAGAGCAAAGGAAGGGAAAGGGGATAGGCCCAGACGATTCCGTCGCTGGCCCGCACTGCACCGATAATCGTAAAAATGATGCTGCATAGGCCCAATGCGATCAGTAAGGGAATACCGATCAGCAGAAAAATCAGCATAGATCCTAGTAACGTATAGATGATACAGGAAAGGATCCAGTTCATTACGATTTTGCCGTGGGTATCGATATAGGGCGAACTGTCCCTTCGGACAAGCCATAATAACAACGGTAACACCCAACCCACTGCAGGAATGATATAACCGGCGAATTGTGATAAATGAATCACCATCGCATACTGTTTGTCAGCTTCCGAGGTTGTCATCTTATAAGGTTTTTAGTGCATTTCCCAGGCGCTTCAAGGTTTCTTCCTTGCCTAGAATTTCGATAATGTTCAGCATATGCGGACCTTTTGCCGCACCGACTATGGCTACACGGAACGGATTCATCACTTTCCCGAACCCTACTTCTTTAGCCGTAATCCATTCCGAAACCGCCTTTTCAGTGTGTGCGAACGAAAAATCCTCTAATCCTGCTAAAAGATCGTACAATTCTCTCATCAGGGGGGCAGAATCTTCTTTCCAGTATTTTTTTACGTCTTTTTCGTTGTAATTTTCCGGTGTAAAGAAGAAAAACTGGCTGTCGTTAAAGATGTCGGAAACGAAGTTGGCCCGTTCTTTCATCAAACCGCAGATTTTTTCCAGAGTCTCTTTTTCGCACCTTATTCCGTTCGCTTTTGTTTTTTCTTCCAGTAGACCGGCTAATTCCGCATTCGGTTTTCCGACCAGGTATTTGTGATTGAACCATTTCGCCTTGTCTGGATCGAATTTGGAACCGGATTTATGGACTCTTTCCAGCGAAAAGATCTCGCACAATTCTTTCAGGGAATAAATTTCCCGTTCGGTTCCGGGATTCCATCCCAAGAGGGCTAACATGTTGATAAAAGCTTCAGGGAAATAACCGTCTTCTTTATAACCGTGCCAGGTTTCTCCGGTAGCTTCGTCGGTCCATTGCATTGGAAAAACGGGAAACCCCATTTTGTTACCGTCCCGTTTGCTCAGTTTTCCGTTTCCTACCGGTTTGAGAATCAGGGGGAGATGGGCGAATTCCGGCATAACGTTCTCCCAGCCGAATCCCCGGTAGAGGAGAACATGCAGAGGTAAAGAAGGAAGCCATTCCTCTCCGCGGATCACATGACTGATTTTCATCAGATAATCGTCCACCACATTCGCCAGGTGATACGTCGGCATACCGTCGGATTTGAACAGGACCTTATCGTCCAACAGGGCGGTGTTGAAATGCACTTCTCCCCGGATCATGTCTTGTACACGAAGTTCTTCGTTTTCGGGCATTTTGAAACGGATTACGTAGGGAGTTCCGCTTTCCAGCAGGTTTTTTACTTCATCGGCATCCAGGTGGAGGGAATTCCGTAAATCTTTTCTGCTTTCAGCGTTGTAAATAAAAGTCGTACCGCGACTTTCACATTCTTTGCGTAATTTATCCAGTTCTTCCGGAGTATCGAAAGCATAATAGGCTTGCTCGGAATCTACCAGTTGGAGCGCGTATTGCCTGTAGAGGTCTTTTCTTTCGCTTTGGCGGTAGGGACCGAATTCTCCCCCTACGCTAACGCCTTCGTCGATTTCCAGCCCGCACCATTTCAGCGAGTCGATGATGTATTGTTCAGCTCCGGCTACATAGCGGGTTTGATCGGTATCCTCGATGCGAAGCAGAAAATCTCCCCCCTGCCTGCGGGCAAATAAATAATTAAAAAGTGCGGTTCTTACCCCTCCCAAATGAAGGGCTCCCGTGGGACTCGGTGCAAATCTGACTCTGACCTTTCTTTCCATCATGCTATTGATCTTTTTTAGATTAGTTTTCGCTTGTTTCTGCTTCCCGTTTCAGGATATCGTTCAGTAAATTTTTCGCATATTCTATTCCTTTCCGGATGGCGGTGTCTTTCGAAGTAATACCGCTTAATATCGGTTCCGCATGATTCAGGGGACGATCTGGATCGTCGGTCAGCAGGTATACCGTATATTTCCCATTTTTTCCGTTTTTGCTTTTACTGACCAGTCCGAACCAGACATCCGTTGCCTTTCCTCCGGCATAGATCGTTCGTTTTACTTTGTACATATCAGATATGGTCTTTGGGTTTTCCTTTAAAATTCATCACCGAAATCGCCAATACCAGGGCAAACATAGCGCCGATATTGATGTACACGGCAATGCGGTCTCCCACGTTAGTCATCAGGGTATACACGCTGGAAATCATGATTAAAAAGGCCGACAACAGGATTAAAAGTCGTACAGTTTTCATATTCGGTAGATTTATAATAAAAATAAAGCAAAAATTCCCGGCCTGATTTGGGTTATAAGCCTAAACTGTTCTTTACTGGGTTGGCGTAAATCTCCAGAAAAATATTGTTCAGCATAGAGCGGTTTCCTTCTATCCGGTCGATTTTCTGCGTCATCATGCGGATAAAACGTTCTTTTTCTTCGTCGGTGTAGAAAGGAGAAAATTTATTTACTGAATGAAGTAAATCGTAGGCGATGTAATTGTTCGGCCACAATTTAAAATTTTTATGGATGATGGTATCGATGTAACGGGCCAGGGCTTCCAGACGCTCTCCGTTAGACGGCAATTTGCTGATATCGTTCAATATAAGTTCTACCGGCTTATCAGCGACGAAGCTGATTCTTCCTTTGTAGACGCCGAGACCGGTTTGCATGCTGCGCATGTCTTCTTCCGGCGTTTTTACGTAGTCGCTGACGGTCCTGGTATATAATTCGCTGGTTTTAAGATCGTCACAAGGCTCCCACTCATAAGATATAGAAAGCGGAACGATTCTCAATTGCCGGAAATTATCCGCAAAATCCTTCGTCCCGCTCATTTTAAACATTTTCAAAAGGCTGGGTTGCGTCCGGTCGTCTCCGTTTTTGGTTCTGCCTTCTTTCTGGGCGATCCAGATGGAGTTTTTGCCTTCCTCGATGGTAGAACGAATGTATTTGGAACGAAGAGCCGAACTGGTAATCATTTCCCGTACCGGAATGTCCCGTTCGATAATGAAACAGGAATCCAGTTTCACCAGGTCCGTTACCCATTCGTTGACCAGCAGATTACTCCCGATCGCCGCCTGGGTATATTTGAAACCGTTTTCTCTCAAAATCAGATTGAGGATAGCGGAGTCCAGAATGATGTCCCGATGGTTGGAAATGAAAAGATAAGATACGTTCGGGTCCAGGTTTTCCAGTCCACTGGCGGTTACTCCGTCCGAAGTATGACTGATGATGGCTTTGATGGCAGGGCCGAAGAATCTGCTTTGGAATTCGTCCCGGGTGCGGATACCGGATAAAGCGGCCGTAATGGTGTCTTTATCCATTTTGGTCAATTCTGCAAAAGTCGATAAAAAGCCTGGCGAATGGCTGAGCCTTTCCGTAGCAGCGACCACTTCACTTTCCCGATAGGGCCTTATGCTGTCAAATTCCGAATCCGATGTCATATCTTAACCTTTCTAAAAAATTGCAAACAACCTTATTCCGTTGCAAAGATAGCAAAATATTCAATAGCCGAAACCGTTATACCTGTTTTGCTCCCGGATAAGCTTTCAAAGCCATTGCTAAGGTTTCCATGGCTTTTTTCAATTCGCTTATTTTTAATACATAGGCAATTCTGACTTCGTCCTTGCCTAAGCCCGGAGTATCATAGAACCCGCTGGCCGGAGCTACCATAACGGTTTGTCCGTTGTAATCGAATTCTTCCAGCAGCCACTGTGCGAATTTATCGGCGTCGTCCACCGGTAACCGAACGATGGAATAAAAAGCTCCTTTAGGCATCGGACAGACTACCCCCGGCATTTTATTAAGGGCGTCGACCATAAAATTCCGCCTTTCGATGTATTCTTTGCGTACGTTTACAAAATATTCTTCCGGGGTGTCCAGAGAAGCTTCGGCCGCAATTTGTCCCAAAGCAGGCGGACACAAACGGGCCATCGCAAATCTCATGGCTGTAGTCAGGATTTCTTTGTTACGGGTGATCAACGCTCCTACGCGGATACCGCATTCACTGTATCTTTTCGAAAAAGAATCGAATAAAATCACATTTTGTTCGATGCCTTTCAGGTTCATCACCGAGAAGTGCTGGAGTCCGTCATAGCAATATCTCCTGTAAACTTCGTCCGAATACAAATAGAGGTCGTATTTTTTCACAATTTTGGCCAATTCTTCCAATTCTTCCCGGGAATACAGATAGCCGGTCGGATTGTTGGGATTGATAATGACGATTCCCTTGGTTTGAGGAGTAATCAGTTTTTCGATTTCCTGAATGGGAGGAAGTGCAAATCCGTTTTCGATTTTGGAAGTTACCGTTTTGACTTTTACGCCCGTCATTACAGCAAAAGCCGTATAATTGGCATAATAAGGTTCCGGGATGATGATTTCATCCCCTTCGTTCAGCGTGCTCATGAAAGCAAACAAAATAGCTTCCGATCCCCCGGTCGTAATGAGTACTTCTTCGGGTTTAATGTCAATTCCCAGCTTTTGGTAATACCCGGCTAATTTGATCCGGAGATTTTGATTTCCTCCGGAAGCCGTGTAGGCGATTACGGGTAAATTCATGTTTTTCACCGCCTCCAAAGCGAGAGAAGGCGTTTCTATATCGGGTTGACCGATATTGAGGTGATACACTTTAATACCTCTTTCTTTCGCTTTGTCGGCATAAGGAACGAGCTTCCGAATAGGGGATGCAGGGACCATTTTCCCTTTTTCTGATATTTGCGGCATTGTAAAAAATTTGTATAGTTAGACATTAAAAAAGTCGTGTTAAATTACAATAAATTTCCGGGATTGGAACCAAAAAGGAAATAAAAATAGAAAGGCCAGCAAACACAGGCGCTCAGCCCTGAAACGGAAGGTACCACAAAACCATATTCGCATCAAATTCCAGCGATTTTTTTTAGTTGATTCAGGTTCATGAGTTTTATTTTACGGCCTTTTGCCTCGACCAGCCCTTCGTTTTTAAATTCGGATAAGAGGCGGATAACGGTTTCCGTGGCGGTTCCGACGAAATTGCTCAGATCTTCCCGGGAGATGTTCAGGCGGAGTGAACCGTCGCTATCCATTCCGAAATCGCTGGCCATCAGCAGCAGGATTTCCGCCAGGCGTTGTTTGACCGATTTTTGAGCGATATCCTTGATATACCGGTTGGATTCTCCCAGTTCTTTACAGGCTATTTGCATGAGTTCGTAAGCAAAGTCGGGATTACTTTTGATCAGCTCGTATAGAGAAGAATCGGGGATAAAGTATAGTATGGCGTCCGTAAGTGTTTCGACGGACGTACAGGCTTTTTCTTTGAGGATAACGGACCGGAAACCGAAAAAATCTCCTTCTTTTTCGAATTTCAATATTTGTTCTTTCCCTTCCTGTCCGGTTTGATAGATTTTAATGATTCCGCTGTATACGAAATAACATCCCCGCATCCGGGTGCCTTCGGCATATACGAGGCTCCCCTTTTTATAGAATTTAACGGAATTGTTCTGGAAGAGTTCCGTCAGTTCTTCGTTGGACAGATTTTTAAAAGTTTGTCTGAATTTCTCGCGACATTCGACAATTCCCGGTAATTTTACCTCTTCTTTCATTTTTCTTGCGCAATCCTTACAGGTGTTACTTTTTTGTTTAGCATACAACCGATCTGCCGGTAAACGGCTTTTTCGTCATAGCCGCATTCGGCATACAATTGTTGTTGGGTTCCGTGTTCTATAAAACGGTCTGGGATGCCGAGGCGTACGACTTCGGCTTTGTATTTGTAGTCGGCCATAAATTCCAGCACAGCGCTTCCGAATCCCCCGGAAACGGTTCCGTCTTCCAGAGTAATGATTCTGGAAAATTTCCGGAATATTTGATGGAGGAGTTCTTCGTCCAGGGGTTTTAAAAAACGCATGTCGTAGAGAGCTACACGGCCTTCCGGGTATTTTTCAACGGCTTTCCGGGCTGTATTTCCGATAGACCCGAGGGAAAGTAAAGCTACCTCTTCCCCCTCGATCAGGCAGCGGCCTTTGCCGATCGGGATTTCTGTAAAAGGAGTCTGCCAGTCGGTCAGAAAACCGTTTCCTCTCGGATAACGGATGGAAAAAGGACCTTTATCGGGCAGTTGGGCCGTATACATCAGGTTGCGTAATTCTTCTTCATCATAAGGAGCGGCTACCGTCAAATTGGGGATGCAATGCAGGTAAGCCAGGTCGAAGGCTCCGTGATGCGTAGGACCGTCAGCACCTACCAGTCCCCCCCGGTCCAGGCACAATACGACGTTCAGCTTTTGGAGAGCTACGTCATGTATGATCTGATCGTAAGCGCGTTGCATAAAGGAAGAATAGATGTTGCAAAAGGGAATAAATCCTTTTGCCGCCAGACCGGCTGAGAAGGTGACTGCATGTTGTTCGGCTATTCCCACATCGAAACAGCGGTCGGGCATTTCTTTCATCATAATATTCAGGGAGCAACCGGTAGGCATGGCCGGGGTAATGCCTATGATTTTAGGGTTGTTGCGGGCCAATTCGAGCAGGGTGGTTCCGAAGACGTCCTGGAAACGGGGCGTTAAGGAGGGGTGCGGATCGTGCAAAAGTTCTCCGGTAATCCGGTCGTACTTCCCCGGAGCGTGCCAGGTCGTTTGGTCGGTTTCCGCTTGTTTCAAGCCTTTCCCTTTGACGGTGATGCAGTGTAGCAGCTTAGGTCCCTTGATGTTTTTCAAGTCCCGTAATACTTTCACCAGATGATTGATGTCATGTCCGTCTACCGGTCCGAAATACCGTAATCCCAGGGCTTCAAATAAATTGCTCCGTTTCAGCAGCATGGATTTAATGCTGTTATCGATGTTTTGGATGAAGCCCCGCATGCCGGGTTTGAATTTGTTGAACCGCCCGAGCATATGCCATACGTCGTCTTTCAGTTTATTGTAGGTTTTGGAGGTGGCGATATCCAGCAAATAGTCGTTCAGGCCGCCGACATTCGGATCGATGGCCATGTTGTTGTCGTTGAGGATAACCAGTAAGTTGGTATTGTGAACCGCCGCATTGTTCAAAGCTTCGAAAGCCATGCCGCCCGTCATGGAGCCGTCTCCGATGACGGCGACGGACTGCCGGTCTTCCTCTCCGCTCATCTGTGCGGCGATGGCCATTCCGAGAGCGGCGGAAATCGAAGTGGAAGAATGTCCCGTTCCGAAAGAGTCGTATTCACTTTCCGACATGCGGGGGAAGCCGCTGATGCCCCCGTATAATCGTTTGGTTTTGAATTGTTCCTTCCGGCCGGTGAGGATTTTATGGGCATAGGACTGATGTCCTACGTCCCAAATCAAATTGTCGTAAGGCGTATTCAAAACATAGTGGAGGGCGACGGTCAACTCGATCACTCCGAGGCTGGCTCCGAGATGTCCCGGATTTTCCGCACAATCGTCGATGATTTTACGACGGATTTCCTGACATAGCGTAATCAGGGCGTCTTCCGGAATTTTTTTCAGGTCCTCCGGCGAATTTATGTCATCTAGTAAACTCATTTCTCGTATACTACAGTTCCAATTTCTTCTCCGCTTATCAAGCGTTTGAGGTTCCCTTCCACGTCCATGTTGAAGACCACGATAGGCAGATGATTTTCTTTACACATAGTCGTTGCGGTCAGGTCCATTACTTTCAGGCCTTGGCGGTATATTTCGTCGTAAGTGATGCGGTCGTATTTTTGAGCCGTCGGGTCTTTTTCCGGATCAGCGGTGTAAATCCCGTCCACCCGGGTCCCCTTCAGCATGGCGTCCGCTTCTATTTCGATAGCCCTCAGACTGCTGCCCGTATCGGTCGTGAAATAAGGATTTCCGGTTCCCGCACAGAAAATAGCGACATATCCCCGTTCCAGGTATTCCATCGCTTTGGTTTTGGAGTAAAATTCTCCGATGGGTTCCATGCGAACGGCGGTCAATACCCGGTTTTTACATCCTTCGTTGTCCAAAGCCGAACTTAATGCCAATCCGTTGATTACCGTAGCCAGCATCCCCATACTATCGCCCTTTACCCGGTCGAAGCCCTTATTCGTTCCGCTTAACCCTCTGAAAATATTACCTCCTCCTATAACGATTCCGATTTGAACCCCCCACTCTGCAATTTCCCGGATTTGCCTGGCATAACTCTCTACACATGTTACGTCTATGCCGTATTTTTGGTTACCCATTAAAGATTCCCCGCTTAGTTTTAACAAAATGCGCTTATATTTCATATCTTTGTCCTTATATTTTGTCAAACAAATTTGTAGTTATATGGTTTCCGTATACAGGAATAAGGCCCTGAAAATCGGACTTTTCATCGATCCTACGATTTAAAATAATAAAATTTTACCCGTTCTTATAAAAACTAGAGCAAAGCTAATTAATTTTGTCTGATTCTTTAATGAATTGAATGTAAAATTTAAATATGAATAAAACGGCCGCTTATCAATTAACCATTGTCGTTCCCGTTTATAATGAGGAAGGGAATATGTCTCGGTTAGAAAAAGAATTGTCCCATTTTTTACGAATTTCCAAACTTCCTTCCTGTATTTTGTTTGTAAACGACGGATCTACCGATCAAAGTCCCCGCCTGATGGAGCAGATATGTAGCCGGAATCCCGACTTTTTTTATTTGTCGCTGGCGTCTAACGGAGGGTTGAGCGCAGCCATGAAAGCGGGTATCGATCACGCTTTTTCCCCTTATGTAGGCTATATCGATGCCGATTTGCAAACTTCGCCTGAAGACTTCAATCTGTTGATGGACGATCTGGAGAATTACGAGATGGTGATGGGTATAAGAACCGGCCGTAAAGACAGTTTTGTGAAAAATATGTCTTCCCGTATCGCCAACGGCTTCCGCCGGGCTATGACCCACGACGGAGTGGAAGATACGGGCTGCCCTTTAAAGATCCTCCGTACGGAATATGCCCGGAGAATACCGTTTTTTACCGGGATGCACCGGTTCTTGCCGGCTCTCATTCAATTGCAACACGGGAAAGTAAAACAAGTGCCGGTTCGTCATTTTCCCCGCTTGGCCGGCAAATCCAAATATCATTTATGGAACCGGTTGATCGGTCCTTTTAAAGACTGTTTCGCTTACCGGTGGATGAAAAAGCGGTATATCAATTATCAGGTGGCTGAAAATAATCTGAACCGGTAGTTTCGGGATTTGAAGGTATTTTTACAGGTAGTTATGATTTATATTATCGGCTTTCTCGCACAACTTCTCTTTTCTGCCCGTTTGCTTTTTCAGTGGATTTTATCGGAAAAAGCGAAAAAAGTCGTATCCCCTTCCATTTTCTGGAAACTGAGTATCGCTGCCTCCTATTTGTTATTTGTTTACGGTTGGTTAAGAGACGATTTCGCTATTATTTTGGGACAACTGATCGCTTACTATATTTATATCTGGAATCTGGATCAGAAGGAAAGCTGGAAAAAGATTCCGCTGATCGTACGTTGTATTTTATTGTTTACTCCGGTCGCTGCCGTTCTTTATATGATGAAAGACGCTGCCGGCTTCGTCGACCAGTTTTTCCGGAACGAAGATATCCCTTTGTGGCTCTTGGTTTTCGGTTCTATGGGGCAAATTATTTTTACCCTCCGCTTTGTATATCAGTGGGTGTATTCCCGGAAAAAGCACGAATCGCTTTTACCTTTGGGGTTTTGGCTGATCAGTCTGACGGGCTCTTTGATTATCGTGGCTTACGCCTTGTATCGGCGCGATCCGGTTTTGATTCTGGGGCAATCCACCGGCATATTGGTGTATAGCCGGAATATTTATATTTTGAAGCATGAACGCAGGTGATCTCCCTGTGATTTGAATACGGATGGCACATATTTACGTACATATCCCGTTTTGCCGGAGTAAATGTTTTTATTGCGGTTTTTACTCCACGGCTTCTCCCCGTTTAAAGAAAGATTTTTTTCGCGCCTTATGCCGGGAGATCGAACTGAGACAGGGGTATTTGCCTGCCGCTGAAATCGAAACTCTTTATTTCGGGGGAGGGACGCCTTCTTTCTCCGAACCGGAAGAATTGGAAGCGGTTCTCCTGCATTTGGAACGTTATTATACGTTCCGGCGGGAGGCGGAAAAAACCATAGAAGTAAATCCGGAAGATGCAGATTTACTGAAATTAAAATCATTTAAGCAATTGGGATTCAACCGGATCAGCATCGGGGTGCAGTCTTTTAACGATAGTGTCCTCAAGCAAATCAATAGGACTCATTCGGCTTTTCAGGCTGTGAAAAGCATTGAAAACGCAGCATCGGCCGGTTTTACCGATATCAGTGCCGATCTGATCATCGGTTTACCCGGAAGTAGCTTTCGGGATCTGGAAGAGGATTTGAAACGGATTGCTTCTTTGCCCTTGAAGCATGTATCGGTTTATCTGTTGAGCATAGACTCACATTCGGTTCTCGAACACCGTATGCGAAAAGGAGAGTGGACGCCGGAATCCGACGATCGCCTGGCGGCCCGGTATGAGAGGGTGTCGGAAAGGTTGCGGGAACAGGGATACGAACATTACGAAATATCCAATTTTGCCAAAGAAGGGTTTTATTCCCGGCACAATACGGCCTATTGGCAACAAAAACCTTATCTCGGGCTGGGACCTTCGGCTCATTCTTACGATTTGCACAGCCGGCAGTGGAATATAGCTCAGGTGAAAGCTTATATCGACGGTTTAAGTGAAAACCGATTAAATTTTGAACAAGAGGTATTAACGGATGTCGATTTATACAACGAGTATATCATGACGCGTTTGCGCACCCGCTGGGGAGCGGAGTTGAAGGTGTTGCGGGAGAAATATGCTTCTTTTTGGGAAAAAGCCCTTCCTCGGGTGGAAAGTTATAAACGAAAAGGTTGGTTGTGCGAAGAGGAAGG
>CAJMSX010000034.1 GCA_905216195.1 uncultured bacterium | reverse complement strand
CAACCTTACGGCCCGGAAACTCTTTCCCCGGAATAAAAAACGATTTCCGGATTTACGTAACATTCGAAAGGTTCTCCTTCTTTATCAAACCGCTGGACTACGATAAGCCGCTTAGAGATCCCCACCTGAGGAGCGGCTATTCCCACTCCTTCGTTAGCCGAATCCCGGACGGTAAGCAACAAGCCGGCTTTTAAATACCGATAATATTCGGAGGAGAGATCTTTCTTTTCCAGTTTCAGGGATTTTTTTCGTAATATCAGCGAATCCTTTTTTTGATCCACCGTATACAATCGCATAATTTTCCCTTGCTGGGTGGTCAGAATTCTCCTCTCTTCGGCCGTAAAATTCAATTTGTTGCCGCATCCTCCCAAGACCGGTACGAGCGCCCCCCATAGAATCAATTTCCTAAATGTCTTTTTCATTTTAGTAACCGAATTTTTCCACCACTTCGCGGATTTTTTCCTTATCGCTATAAACGATCTCGTATTCCGGAATCCCGGGAATTCCTCCCATAGCAACCGCGGGGTTCCGGAAAACCATGGCACTATCCCGCCTGCTTTTACCGCTCAGGTGTAAAGCATCCACTCCCAACAAAGCTATTTCCCGGGCATTGGCCGCATTGATGCCGCTCCCGGCCATTATCCGTATCCTTCCGGCGGCCAATTTCACGATCTCCCCCAGGATTTCCCGACCTTCATTCACCGTATTCCGTTGACCTGAAGTAAGAATCCGGTAGCATCCGGTACGTACTACGTCTTCCAAAGCTTCCCGGTAATCCCGGGTCATATCGAAAGCCCGGTGAAACGTTACCTTCATCGGGGCGGCCCAACGAACCAGTTCACCGGTTCGGGCAACATCCACCCTTCCTTCTGCGGTCAATATCCCGGTCACTATTCCGTCTACCCCGTTTTCTTTCGCCGATAAAATGTCCCGACGCATTAATTCGTATTCCGTATCGGTATACAAGAAATCTCCTCCCCGGGGTCTGATCATCACATACAACTGCCTATCCTTCAACATTTCCCGGGCCATTCGGATCATTCCGGCGGAAGGAGTCGTGCCCCCTTCATAGGGTCCTGCACACAATTCCACCCGGTCTGCTCCCGCTTCCAAGGCAGCACGGCACGATTCCAACGAATAGGCACATACTTCAATTTCCGGTTTTTTCATCTGTTTGAAATTTCTTATATTATAAAAATACTCCTTTTTTCCGGTCCTCCTCCGATAATTTTAAAATTCCATCCCGAAAACTTCGGAAAATTCCCGGAGTGTCACCTTTTTCAGGTCTTCCAGATCCACTTTCGCTCCTACTTCTTTTTCCAGGGAAGTGACACCTTTATCCACAAATCCGCAGGGATGAATATACGAAAAATAATTTAAATCCGTATTTACATTCAAAGCAAACCCATGCATCGTTACGTAATGAGAGCATTTCACGCCTATGGCACATATTTTCCGGGCCCCAGGCCTATCCGGTTCCAGCCACACGCCGGTAGCACCTTCGGAACGATATCCGTCGATACCGTATCTTCCTATCGTGCGGATCACTACCTCTTCCAGTTGGTGTACATACTCCTTCACTCCCAGGCCGAAGTTTTCCATATCGACCACCGGATACGCTACCAGCTGTCCCGGACCGTGATAGGTAATGTCCCCTCCCCGGTCCACTTTGATAAATTCCGCCTGTTTCGCCCGCAATTGAATGGCATTGATCAACATATTCGCCTCATTTCCGCTTTTCCCCAAAGTATATACGTGAGGATGCTCTACAAATAATAAATAATTGGAGGTTTTTTCTCCATCCGATTTCTGTTTTTTTATTTTTTCCAGCAATTCCTGCTGCAATTTCCATACTTCCCGGTAATCTCTCCGTCCCAGGTCCCTGTATTCCGTTTCCGTTCTTTTCATCCCTATTTTCATTAAAAGGTTACCGTACATGTTTTTCGGCATGATAACTGGATCTCACCAAGGGACCGCTCTCAACATGAGTGAACCCCTTTTCCAAACCGATACGGCCATACTCCTCGAAAACTTCCGGAGTAATATATTCTTTCACTTCGAGATTGGCCGATGTAGGTTGTAAATATTGGCCGATCGTCATTACCCGGCAGCCTACCGCTCTCAGATCGTCCATAGTTTCCAGTACTTCGGTCCGGGTTTCCCCCAACCCCAGCATGATTCCGGATTTAGACACCACCCCCGATTCCGATACTTGGCGGATGAGCTGTAAAGAAATATCGTATTTCGCCCGGCTTCTCACCTGATCCGATAAACGACGCACCGTTTCCAGATTGTGCGAAATCACTTCGGGACCACTCTCTATAATACGGGCAATCAGTTCGCTTCTTCCCTGAAAGTCGGGAATCAGTACTTCCAGCGTAGTCTGGGGATTTTGCATTTTTACCTTACGGATAACCTCCACCCAATGTGAAGCTCCCAGATCCTCCACATCGTCCCGGTCGACGGAAGTAATTACGGCATGTTTCAACTTCAGTAATTTCACCGAATGGGCAATATTTTCCGGTTCGGAAGGATCCAGAGGAGCCGGCCGCCCCGTTTTTACATTACAAAATTTACAAGCGCGGGTACATACATCCCCCCCGATCATAAAAGTCGCCGTTCCGCATCCCCAGCATTCCCCTTGATTCGGACACATCCCGCTGGTACAAATGGTATGAAGGTGATGCTCTCTGATTATATTCAACACTTCTACTGAAAGCTGACCTTTCGGCAATCTGATTTTCAACCAATCCGGTTTTCTTCTGCTATTACAAGCCATACTATAAGTTTAATAGATAATTGATATTCGGGTTGCATTCCCACAGCTTTTCCGGCCTTTATACCTCCTCTTACCGGACGTAAGGGTTTCTCCCGCTTTTAAATAAATTAGACAAAATTAATAAGAATGGAGAAAGAAAAGAAAAAAAGGGCATCATTTCTGACGCCCTTTTTCAACTAACCCTTAAATCGTAAATGAATTAAAAATCCCGTTTTATTACTTGTTGTTTTCGTTCATAAGACGGGAAAACCACAAAATGGTTGCGTCAAAGGTAAAAAAAATTATTGATTTTGAAAAAATTTACAAATTTGCCGGATTCCGCATGCTTCACATTTCGGCTTACGGGCCGTACAAACGTATCTTCCGTGTAAAATCAGCCAATGATGAGCGGTAGAAAGGACTTCCGAAGGAATATTCTTCACCAGCTCCTTTTCCGTTTCTAAAGGCGTTTTTGTATCCTGGACCAATCCGATCCGGTTGGCAACCCGGAAAACATGTGTATCTACCGGCATGGCCGGGCGGTGAAAAGCCACAGCCCTAATCACATTCGCCGTTTTTCGCCCCACTCCGGGCAACGTCTGTAACAACTCCATATCCTCGGGTACTTCTCCGTTGAAATCAGCTACCAATTTTTTGGCCATAGCCGAAAGATGTTTGGATTTGTTATTCGGATACGAAATAGATTTGATCAATTCGTAGATTTCCTCTACCGATGCTTCGGCCATCGCAAATGCATCGGGAAACCGTTCTAATAAAGCCGGAGTAGTCATATTTACCCGCTTATCGGTACATTGAGCCGATAAAATGACTGCTACCAGCAATTCAAAGGGATTGCGGTAGATCAATTCACTCTCAGCTACCGGCATATGTTCGCCGAACCATTTTAAAAATCCATCATACCTTTCTTTCATTGTCATAACTGTATCCTTTTAGATCCATAAACTTCCGAATTTCCGTTCCGTCCGCTACACGGATTTTCCCCCTATAGACTCACAGGCCACTTCGCCCCTTCAGACCCGGTTTCAGCTTTTTCAGGAAAACTTTACAAAAATAGAATTTATCGGCCAATAATCTTAAAAAGAAATCTCTATTTTTGCAAAAAGTAGACAGCAAATAAATTCAGCAAAAAACATCATGGAGATAGAGGAAAAAGAGGAAATCCGATACCGGGAACAAATAGACGAAAAATACAAACTGCTGATTAAATCATGCCGTAATCTCTTATCCGAAGGGGATATACAATTACTGAACAAAGCATTCGGTATTTTCGTCCTCAACCAAGCCTGCGCCGAAGAAAATTCTTCAGGAGGCTGCAAGGGAGATGCACTGGATTATGAAGAGGTACTGAAAATTTTGGATATAGCTCTTATTATTACCACCGAAATCGGACTGGGACGCACCTCCATCATCTGTGCTATGCTGCATAAAACGGTAGAAAAAGATATTATTTCGCTGGAGGAAGTGGAAAAATCTTTCGGTCCCAAGGTTGCTCAGATCATTGAGGGATTGAAAAACATCAGCCGGATTTATGCCACTCAAAAAATCGTGGATTCCGAAAATTTTCGTAAACTTTTACTGAGTTTTGCCGAGGACATCCGGGTTCAATTGATCTTCCTGGCCGAAAAACTGTATGCACTCCGCCAGGCGGAGAAACTACCGGAAGAGGGACAGCAGCAACTGGCCACCGAAACCGAATACATTTACATTCCTTTTGCTCACCGCCTCGGATTATACAATATTAAATCCGAAATGGAAGACAAAGCTCTCCGGTATTCCAGTCCCCGAATTTATGCCGAAATTTCCCGCAAGTTGTCGGATTCGGAAGCCGCCCGGGAAAAATACATTGCGGAATTTATCGCACCCATAGTCGAGGAACTGAACAAACGGAATATCCGTTTCAAAGTAAAATACCGGACGAAAACCATTGCTTCCATCCTCAATAAGATGCGGAAGAAACAGGTCGAATTCGAAGAAATTTATGATATTTTCGCCGTACGTTTTATTATCGACAGCATCGGAGAAAATGAAAAAGCGGACTGCTGGCGGGTATATTCTATCGTAACGGATAAATACACCCCCAACCCTCAACGGTTGCGTGACTGGATATCCGTACCCAAATCCAACGGGTATGAATCGCTCCAGACTACGGTATTAGGCCCCAATCAAAGGTGGGTAGAAGTACAGATTCGTACCGAAAGAATGGACGAAATCGCTGAAAAAGGTTTTGCCGCCCACTGGAAATACAAAGGAGGTTCCTCCGATACCGTCATTGAAAACTGGCTGAATGAACTCCGGGAGATACTGGAAAGCCCCCGGGAAAACGCCATCGACCTGCTGGACGACTTAAAGCTCGATTTCCAGGACAAAGAGGTCCACGTTTTTACCCCCAAAGGCGATTTGATTACCTTGCCTGCCGGAGCGACCCTACTGGATTTTGCCTATGCCATACATACCAATATCGGAAGCAAATGCGTCGGAGGCACCGTTAATCTCAGGAATGAAACCTTACGTTATCAGTTACGCAACGGAGACCAGATCTCTGTACTTACTTCTTCCAATCAGCAACCCAAAGCCGACTGGCTGAACTTTGCAGTAACTTCCAAAGCCCGCAATAAAATCCGGCAGTTTTTAAACGAAAACGTCAACCATCAAGCCGATATCGGTAAAGAAACCCTCTCCCGCCGGCTGAAAAACTGGAAAATAGAGTTTACGGACGACATCATCCGGAAACTTATGCTCCACTATAAATACAAGTTTGCCAGGGAATTATACCAGGGAATCGCCGACGGCAAACACGATCCGGCGGAAATAAAGGAGATCCTTACCCAGGCGCGGGAAGAAGAAAAAAGCAATCCGGTCCATCCGCCCAAAGATGTCTTTATCAACCCTCCTAAAAAGATAGGCGAGGACGTATTATTGATCGATAAAAACGTAGACAACGTCGATTATAAGTTCGCTCCCTGCTGTAATCCGGTGTATGGGGACGATATTATCGGATTCGTCTCCATAGGAGAAGGTATTAAAGTGCATCGCCGCCAATGTAAAAATGCACTGGAATTACAAAAACGTTACCCCTACCGGATCGTAAAAACCCAATGGACGAACGAAGGAGCCGCCTCTTATTCTACCGTATTGAACCTGATGGGTAAAGACGATATCGGAATCGTAAATAAAATTACCGAATTGATAGCCAAAGATCCCCGCGTAACCATGCGGGGTATCTCCATCAATTCGGCCGAAGGCATGTTTGAAGGAAATATCACGGTCCTGATCGACAATACCGAACACTTGTCCCAATTGATCACCCGTTTGAAACACCTGCCGGGGGTGCTGAGAGTCAGCCGGCACGATTCAGTGATGGAATCCTGATCCGGGATAAGTCCTTATTGGGTAATCAATAACCAGGCATCTTTAAACTGGGGATATTGACGACGGATTTTGACCAATTCCGTACGGGCATCCACTTCCTGATCGTAACACAAGGCGGCCACCCGGTTCATTCCTTCCCGATTCTGCAGGATACAACTTTCTCCAAATCCGAGCTGTATCAGTCGGTTCCGGAAATCAACCGCATTCTGCTCCCGGCTGAAACTTCCCAGAATAATACAATACCGAAGAAGGCTCTCTCCGTGAATTAATTTCACTTCCTCTTGTTTGACCGTTACTTTTTCTTCCGCCATTTCTTCTCTTACCGGCTGACTTTCAGGATATTGCTGAACAGTTTCCAAATACGCTTTCCGAGATGTACAGCCCGCTGTCATCAGGAGCATCAGACCGCAATAAAACCAGGTTCTCATACTTACTTCTTTACTTTATACCATTTTTTATGCATGCAATAACTTTAGGTGCGTTAGCATCTGCAAAATTAATATAATTTTTATCTTTGTGGACGTTTAGAAAAATAAGGAACGTATAAAAATAAATCCTCTTAGATCAAAACACTGAAACCATGAAGACAAACTTTCTTTTATCCCTCTTGCTGGCCTGTTCTCTGACGGCCGGAGCGCAAACGGTAGGGGAATGGCTGGCCCTTACCCCCGTCCGGATAGAAAAGCCCGCTTTAAGTCAATTCAAAAATGTCGATAATCAGGTATTTACCGAAAATCTCTTTCTGGAATACATGAGTATCAACATCCATGATTTGATACCGGACGCCGACCGTCCGGAAAACCGCTTTCGGGATCTGCAATGGAGCAAAGCCCGCATGGAAGCGGATACCGTTCTGGCAGCGACCGCCGGACAAAAACCCGAACTGAATTATTACGCCGTTTACCTTTCAAACGACCGATGGACCAAAGGGGAATTTACATTCAAATTTTTCGGCAGCGCCGAAGTCTATATCGACGGCAAAAAGAAATTAACCTATACGGATAAAAAACCTGCCCACAGGAGCATATTCTGCGAGCTTATACCCGGTAAACACCGCATTATCGTAAAAACCGTCACCTATGGAGGTAAAGTATTCTCGGCATCCTTTTCCCCTACGTTGCCTAAAGACGGGAAAAACGTCGTTTTCTCTTTATCTCCCCGTCACGGTTTGGACCTATACGATATCTTGAACGGAAACAGAATTACCGGGGCTTCCCTTTCACCCAGCGGGAAATACGTATTGCTCAGATCCCGGGAAAATATCGACGGGAAAGGCTTTACCAATACGCTCGTTTACCGGGTGAGTGACAAAGAAGTCCTTTATGCTTTTGCAACCGGTCTTTCTCCGCAATGGATCCCCGGAAAAGACCAGATCTCTTACCTGCAGAAAGAAGGCAAAGGCAATTCCCTATACAGCTATGACCCGGAGAAAAAAGAAATCCGCTGCCTTATCAAAGAAGACCCGGAAATCCAAAATTATACCTGGTCGCCCGACCGGTCATACCTCATTTACAGTTCCGGAAAAAACTACGGAGAATCGAACTGGCAACTCCGCAAACTGGACGGGATCGAAGACCGTCAGCCATATTACCGGTATCGTTCTTCCTTATGTAAATACGATTTCGCTACCGGTTTGCATTCCCGCCTCACTTGGGGAAATTTATCCGCTTCCCTGATGGATATCAGTCCGGACGGGAGCCAAATTCTCTTCTCCACTTCCCGGCCCGACTACAATGAATTCCCTTATACCAAGCAAAATATTTACCTGATGAATATGCACACGTTGAAAACGGACACTCTTTGGAAAAACCGTTTGTTCAGCATCTCTTGTTCCTTTTCTCCGAACGGGAAACAGTTGCTCGTGAGCGGGGGACCTTCGGCTTTCGGTAAAATCGGGGAAAATATCGGTAAAAACCCCATCGTTAACCAATACGATTCCCAGCTCTACATTTACGATCTGCAATCCCGGCAGGTCAATCCCATTACCCGGGATTTCAACCCCTCCGTCAATAACTATGTGTGGCATAAAAACGGGAACATCTATTTTACCGCAGCCGATGCCGATTACGTACGTCTGTTCGCTTATCATACCGCAGACGGAAAAATCAGCCGGATCGAATGTCCGGGAGACATCATTCAGCAAATAAGCATTCCGGAAAACAGTTTACAAATGATGTACCTCGGGTCGGATGTATCCTATCCGCCCGTACTGTATACCCTCGATCTGAATGATCAGAAAGCTTCCCTTTGGGAAAATCCGGTAAAACAGCAATTCGAAAACATCGAATTCGGGGAGGTGAAAGACTGGAAATATTCCTATAAAAAAGGAACGCTTATTGATGGGCGCTTTTACCTGCCGCCCCATTTCGATCCGAATAAAAAATATCCGTTAATCGTTCACTATTATGGGGGTACGACCCCTGTGGACCGAAGCTTCGGTGGGCGATATCCTTGCAACTTATATGCAGCCAACGGATATGTAGTATATGTACTACAACCTTCGGGGACCATCGGTTACGGACAGGAATTCTCCGCCCGTCATCAGAATAACTGGGGAAAAATCACCGGTGACGAGATTATCAGCGCCACCAAAGCCTTCATCAAAGCCCATCCCTTTATCGATGCGGAAAAAGTAGGTTGCATCGGAGCCTCCTACGGCGGATTCACCACCATGTATCTGACCACTCATTCCGATATTTTCGCCTGCGCCATCTCGCACGCGGGAATTTCCTCCCTGGACGGCTATTGGGGAGACGGTTATTGGGGATATACCTACAGTACCAACGCCACCGCATATGCTTTCCCCTGGAACCGGAAAGACATTTATGTGGACCAAAGTCCGTTATACAGCGCCGATAAAGCGCATAACCCCATATTGCTGATCCACGGCACCAAAGATACCAATGTCCCCACGGCTCAAAGCATGCAATTCTATACGGCTCTGAAACTCCTGGGGAAGGACGTGGAAATGGTATTCGTTAAAGACGCCGACCATCATGTGTTGGATTATCAGCAACGGATTTTATGGAACAATACCATCCTGGCGTATTTCGACAAATACCTGAAAGATCAGCCGGCCTGGTGGGAAAATCTTTATAAAGACAAAAACTTTTAAGCAACCGATAAACCTGCGGCAAAAATCCTCTCCCCGGGGAACGGGCCGCTTATCTATTAATTTTGTACCTTTGTAACACTTAAATTAATTATCAAACCTACAGACATGGATAAAACCATAAACAGAGCAGCAGACAATATCCGTATTTTATCAGCTTCCATGGTGGAAAAAGCCAAATCGGGCCATCCCGGAGGCGCTATGGGCGGTGCGGATTTCATAAACGTATTGTATTCGGAATTTCTTCGTTTCGATCCGGATGATATGACCTGGCCCAACCGGGACCGTTTTTTCCTCGATCCGGGGCATATGTCTTCCATGTTATACGCCGTATTGAGTATGGTCGGCACCTATAGTATGGACGACCTGCGGAATTTCCGTCAATGGAACAGTGTAACTCCGGGCCATCCCGAAGTAGACCGCCGACGGGGTATAGAAAATACCTCCGGTCCTCTGGGACAGGGACACACCATGGCGGTTGGAGCCGCCATAGCCGAAAGATTCCTGGTTGCCCGTTTCGGAGAATGGATGTCTCATAAAACTTATGCCTTTATTTCTGACGGAGGAATCCAGGAAGAAATCTCTCAGGGAGCTGGCCGGATTGCCGGAGCACTGGGTTTATCCAACCTGATTATGTTCTACGATTCCAATAACATCCAGCTTTCGACTACCGTGGAGGAAGTTACAGCGGAAAATACGGCGGAAAAATACGAAGCCTGGGGATGGAACGTACTCACCATCGATGGAAATGATGCCGGTCAGATTCGGGAAGCCCTGACAGCGGCCGGAGCCGAAACCGAACGTCCCACTCTGATCATCGGTAAAACGTTGATGGGGAAAGGAGCTGTCGGACCCGAAGGCGAAGATTTTTCCAATAAAGTATCCACCCACGGACAACCTCTTTCCGGAGCAGGCGCTTCCTTTGAAAAAACGGTTGAGAACCTGGGAGGAGATCCGAAAAATCCGTTTGTAATTTTCCCTGAAGTAAAGGAACTCTACCGGAAAGCTCTCGAAGAAAAAAGAGCCTATGTAAAGAAGAAAAAAGCAGAACAGGCAGCCTGGGAAGCAGCCCATCCGGAACTGGCGGCCAAATACCGTAAATTCATTTCCGGGGAGCTGCCGGAAATCGACTACGAAGCTATCCGTCACAAAGCCAACATCGCCACGCGTTCGGCCTCTGCCGATGTTCTGGCCGAACTGGCAAAGCAAGTAGAAAATATGATTGTCAGTTCTGCAGACTTATCCAATTCCGACAAAACGGACGGCTTTCTCAAAGGAGGCGCCCGGCCTCTGGTCAAAGGAGATTTCAGCGGGGCTTTTCTACAAGCCGGAGTAGCTGAACTGACCATGGCTTCCATTTGTAACGGAATCGCTTTACACGGCGGTATATTTGTCGCCTGCGGCACTTTCTTCGTTTTTTCCGATTATATGAAACCCGCAGTCCGCCTGGCCGCGCTGATGGAAGTACCCGTTAAATACATCTGGAGCCACGACGCTTTCCGGGTAGGAGAAGACGGCCCTACCCACCAACCCATCGAACAGGAAGCCCAAATCCGTCTGTTGGAAAAGCTGGAAAACCATTCCGGAAAAATGAGTTTGCTCGCCTTACGCCCTGCGGACGCAGCAGAAACTTCAGTAGCCTGGAAAATGGCGATGGAAAATACGCATACACCCACCGCTTTGCTGCTTTCCAGACAAAACATTACGGACCTGCCCGGAAGTAACCGGTATAAGGAAGCTTTGAAAGCGGAAAAAGGCGCCTATATAGTGCTTAAAACCGGGGAAAGTCCGGAAGCCGTTCTCCTTGCCTCCGGCTCCGAAGTTTCCACACTGGCCGAAGCCGCTCAGTTGTTGAAAGACAGGAAAGGCATCGTCACTCAGGTGGTTTCCGTGATTTCTGAAGGACTTTTTAAACAACAAACGCAGGAGTATCAGCAAGAAATCATTCCGGCAAATATTCCCCGTTTCGGATTAACGGCCGGTCTTCCCGTTACCCTGGAAGGACTCGTCGGAAGCAACGGGAAAATTCACGGAGTATCTCACTTCGGATATTCCGCTCCCGCTAAAGTTTTAGATGAAAAATTCGGTTTTACCGGAGAAAATATTTATGGGGAAATCTGCGAAATGCTGCATAAATAATTTGCCCCATCCCTAAAAAAAGCCTGTCCGGAATTCACCCGGACAGGTTTTTATTTTTCCTCCAAGGGGCGGCAACTTTCGAAGAGAAACCGAAAATCCGGCCCGCTTCCCATAGACTACCGCAAACCGGAAAAAGGCGGAGGAGACAAAAAGGGTGAAGTGAGGAGAACCTCACCCGATAGAATACACCGCCGGTTATTTTACTTTTTCGATTATGCCGGTAATTTCCTCAAATACTTCGTCCATGGTACCGTCACCCTTTACCGTATGGCAAATCTTTTCATAATGATGTGCTACCGGAACGGTTTTTGCATGATATTCCTTAAAACGATTGTTAATCGCCTCCTCATTATCGTCGGCCCGGCCTTCTATCTTGGCCCGCTCCATCATCCGTCTCTTCAGTTCCTCCACCGGAACTTCGATGCTCAGCAAACATTTCAGCGGTTCACCGGCAGCAGCCAACATTTCGTCCAGCTTCTCCGCCTGAGCTACCGTACGGGGAAATCCGTCGAATAAGAAACCGTTCACTCCCGGGTGGTTCGCCATACTGTCTTCGATCAGTCGAATTACAAACTCATCCGAAAGCAATTGTCCGCTATTGATAATTTGAGTGGCCATTTTACCCAATTCCGTACCCTCGGCGATTTCCTTGCGGATCATATCTCCGGTAGAAAGATGCGCCAGATTGTATTTGGCCATGATCCGTTTGGCCTGTGTGCCTTTACCCGCACACGGAGGTCCAAATAAAGCTATATTTAACATGTTTTTTGTATTAATAAGTTTTTGTCAAAGATAAACACTAAAAAACCAAAAACAAACAAAATCCTCTCCCAATAATTTAACCGGCTTGAAGGTGTTAAATCTCAACATTTTGTATCTTTGTACATCAATCCGGGAAAAAATGGCGAAAAAAAGAAGAAAGAAGCAAAAAAAGAATCTCCGTTTCACCCTTTTCAAATATGCAGTATTCCTATGTCTGATAGCGGGAATAGTGCTGGGATTATTTGTCTACTCGGTATATAAAGGATTGTGGGGTCCCCTGCCGGATTACAACGAACTCCGAAATATCCGAAATTATGAAGCTTCCGAACTCTACAGTGAAGATGGGGAGGTATTAGGTAAATATTACATTGAAAACCGTACAAATGTCAAATTTGACAGCATTTCCCACCACGCCGTCGATGCCTTGATCGCTACCGAAGATGTCCGGTTCTATGAACACAAGGGGATCGATAAAATCAGTCTCCTGCGCGTATTTTTTAAAACCCTTTTGCTGGGAGACCGCAGTTCCGGAGGGGGAAGTACCCTGAGCCAGCAATTGGCTAAAAATCTATATCCCCGGGAAGAACAGCAGGTAACCTTTATGCCGGTCATCAAACTGAAAGAAATTTTTACCGCTTACCGACTGGAAAATATTTATTCCAAAGCTGAAATTCTCACCCTTTATCTGAATACGGTTTCTTTCGGCGAAAGAACCTTCGGCATCGAAAGTGCCGCTCAAAAATATTTCTCCACTTCGGCCAGGGATCTCTCCCTTCCTCAGGCGGCCACCCTGATCGGAATGCTGAAAGGCCCTTCGCGGTATAATCCCCGCTTGCATCCGGAAAGAGCTTTACAAAGGCGCAACACGGTACTTAATCAAATGATTAAATACGAATTCCTGAACGACTCACTGGGAGAAAAACTGAAAAAAGAAGATCTGATATTGGATTATAAAGCCTTGAATCACTATTCCGGCCCGGCTCCTTATCTGCGGGAAAAAATCAGACAGGATGCTGTAAAAATTCTGGACGATTATAACCTGACTCACGGCACGGCTTACAATTTATACAAGGACGGGCTTATTCTTACGACCACTTTGGATGCAGAAATGCAAAGATATGCAGAAGAGGCCATCGCCACCCACATCAAGAAGCTACAGGACGAATTCTATTCCCACCTGGGAAAAAAGAATCCCTGGGATCACCATCAAGCCATATTGGATCGGGCCATCAAAAGCAGCCCGGTTTATTTGAGCCTTAAACAACAGGGACTGACCGAGAAAGACATACTTGAAAAAATGAATGAGAAAAAAAGTATGCTGGTTTACAGTCCATATCAGGGAGAAGCCAAAATGGAAATGTCCTCCATCGACTCCCTTAAACACTATCTGAAAATACTCCATCCCGGTATGCTGGCCATAGAGCCGAATACCGGAAAAGTAAAAGCCTGGGTGGGCGATTTGGACTATAAATATTTTCAGTACGACCAAGTAACGGCTCCCCGTCAGGTAGGTTCCGTATTCAAGCCGGTCGTATACGGCGCAGCCATCCATTACGGAGCCCGCTTGGACGCCTATTATAAAAACGAACAAAAAACCTACAGTGAATATGACGACTGGACTCCCCGGAATTCCGACAACGATTATACGGGATTCTATACGCTGAAAGGAGCGCTCAGTAAATCCATCAATACCATAGCCGTCGAAGTACTGCTACAAACGGGTATCGAAAAAACCCTTTCCTATGCCCAGAAGGTAGGCATCGATTCCGAATTGCCCCAATATCCCTCTCTGGCTTTAGGAGTAGCAGATATTCCCCTTTACGAAATGGTCAAACCCTATATGTGTTTCGCCAACAACGGTATTTTGGTCGAACCGTATTATTTACAGGAAATTAAAGACCGGGATGGAAATATCATCTATCAAACGCCCCCGCCTAAAAGCAAACAAGCGCTCCCTGCCCGGGAAGCCCACCTGATGAACAATATCCTGATGTCGGTCGTCGATGAAGGAACCGGACGACGGCTACGGACGAATTACGGGCTGAAGAACGAAATCGCCGGCAAAACCGGTACTACACAAAATCAGGTAGACGGCTGGTTTATCGGTTATACTCCCCGCATTGTGGTAGGCATACGGGTAGGCGCCAACGACGTCAACATTCATTTTAATTCCATCCGCCTGGGACAAGGTGCAAACATGGCCCTACCCCCTTTCGGATTATTTATGCAGGCCTGTCTGAAAAGTCATACCTACGGCTACTGGAAGCGGTTGTCCTTTCCTCTTGTCTCTCTTTCCGCAGATCATCCGGAAAAACCGATCTTCAAAGAACACATGAATTTATTCGAACGCATCGGTAATCAAAAACTGGAAAAAAGAAAACTCCGGGAAACAACCGCCGATTCCCTTTCGGTAAAAAAAGAAAGAAAAGGCTTGTTCCGTAAAATCGGGAACTGGTTTAAAAAGAAAAAGAAAGAGTAAAATCCGCTGCCTGACTTTCGCTGTCCCGCTTCCCGCAAAAGCAAGGAGGGAAGACCCGTTTTCGGGAAAAGGTTTACTCTTTCACTCCGTATACCCGCTGCGATATATTCTTTACGGCAACCACGAAAAATCCCGTCAATATCAAGTTCAACACCAAACTGAGTATAGATACGATAACGGCGATTCCTCCTAATTGATAACTTAAAGCTATGACAATAATGCCCGCACCGACCTCTCCCCGGGTAAACATTCCGATCGACAAAGCCAATCGCTCCAGAATATTCCGGTCCCTGTAAAAAAACAAGGGAAACATTTTACCAAGGTTGGATAACAAAGTAATCATAGCTACGTGAAAAGCTATCGCTCCCCAACCCGGCATATGAAATCCGGCTGCGTCCGTATTTATCCCGATAAATAAAGGAGTACTCAAGCCCACCAGAAACATAAAAAGATAGGAGATAAAATTAGCCGCCCGTTCTTCGGATTTCCCCGTTTTGTGTAGGGTCTTCATCACCATGCCCAGCACAAAAGCCGGTAACAGCACTTCGATGTGAATCGCACCCTCCCTCCCCATCAACGACTTACTCAGCAAGTAAATACTTTCACAAACGGCCACCAGACAAATGGCGTAAACGACAATAGACTTCCAGGACTGAGGCAAATTCAGACTACTCAGTTTCTTCCAGCCGAACCACAGTAAAATACACACGATCAAAACCACGACGAACAACTGCCACTTAAAACCGATCATCAAAATCTGTAAAGGAATCATCAAAAGAATCGTATCCAAGTCGTCAAAAATAGCCAGCACCTGTGTCTTTTTATAGATCCACTCCTTCTTCAGACCTGCAGCCGCCAACATGGTAAACAGTATACCCGCCGAGGTCGGCGCCGCAAACCGGCTGACCAGCAGATTTTTATCCCAGGACAAATCGTTATAGGGTAAAATATATATGTAATATACGGCTACCAATATCCAGGGAACGGCAGCCGTAGCCATCGCAATAAAATAGTCTTCTGCATAGGATTTCCACCTTTTTTTGTCCAATTCGAACTCCCGCCCTACATTGATCATAATAAAAGCCAGGCAAATAAACATCAGATTTTTAAAAATTTTCTCGAAAAAGACATAATCCTCTCCGAAATAAGAAGGGAAAATCTGAGAAAGAAACAAACCGAACAATAAAAAAAGGGAAAACAAAATAACTTTCTTCATTCTTTCTACTTTTAAAATAAAGGGTAAAGCGTTATCCAATGCTATTTACTCTTCTTTCGGAAGTATACCATTTCTATCGCCTGCAATAATATACGGCAAAGATAAATATTTTGTAACCAAATTTACAAATTTTAATTCTTTATCCTTTACTTTTTTATCCGTATTTATCATTGATATCGGATCACCTGGGGTTTATTTACCTCATAATCATAGAATCCGTTTTGCAAATTTCCCGACATGGAAGCCTCGAAGTGGCGGACATCCGCAGGCACTTTGGGATAAAACGAGAGACGAAGGGAAATATTCTTAAATACAATATTGTCATTACGGAGATTGACGGCTAGTCCCATCCCCCAGTAAGTTTTTCCTTTAAATATCGATTTATTTTCCGGAACAAGAGCTCCCAAATCCAGAAAAGTCGTAACCGACATCCGGAATCCTTTTTTGATGTAAGGAAGAAAGACCGTGGTGGACAAGGACATCGACAACTTCTGATTACCCTGCAAGGTATCCGAATCGAATCCCAGTATATCGGAATCCCCGAAACGCACATAATCCGAAGGATAACGACGAAAACCGGTAATGTAATTGACGTCGTTATAAAAACGATAGCGGAAACTTCCCAAACTCAACAAATTACTGATGTGGTGCAATCCCACTTTCAACAATCCACGCTCAAACCCGGAATCGTTTATATAAGAAGCGATGCCCGCGTCGAAAGCATAAAAACGCTCCGTCTGTTTATCGAAATGGGAATAGCGGCATTCATATCCGATATACCCCGAATTCTGAAATTCGTTATTCTCGTAACCGAAAATAAAGGCGGAATAAAAACCCGTAGGAATATCCTCCGTACGCCCGAAATCGTAAATCAAGTTCGCTTTGTAATACCTCAGCTTACGATACACTATACTCCCGAAATAAGCCTGGCGATTGTAATAAAATTGATTACTGTCCGAGGAAACCCGCGGACGATCGTTAAAAATAGTATTGTAAAAACGAGCCGTCAGATATAAATTCCGGTTATACCGGTGACGGGTATCCAGTATAAAAGACTTCCCCAACCATACGTCATACGAGTGGTAATTGAAAGGAACTTCCTTCTGACGTTCGATATTGATATCGGGCAAATTCTCCGAATGATAAGCCCGGCTAAGCTCGACGCCTCCCGCCCACTTCACCGAAGAAGTCACAAAAAGACGCTGTACTTGCCCCAACAATATTTTCTCCAGGTAATCGTTCCGGTAATATCCTCTGAAATCGAAATGGGTTCCCCAGATACTCCCGATGCGGTAATCGAGCATATTTCCCCATTTCTGATCTTTCCGGCCTTTATAACTTAATCCGTATTCCACCACATGCCCCAATCTGAAAAAATTCTTATTCACCAAAGTGATCCGGGCCGAGTTTATAAAATTAGAAGATATTTCCGCTCCCCAGGAAAATTCATCTTTACAGATGACCGTGATGTCGACCAGCGAAGGGTCTTGCTTATCTTCCCGAACCAGCAGAGTCGCATCATCAATGTAGGACAGATGCCTTAATAAAATTTCATTTTGCACCAGCTCGAACGGACTGACTTTCATACCGGGTTTTATGGTGAGCTGCTTCAGAATGACCCGGTTGGCTGTCTTGATATGAATTCCGTTAGCTACCGCCCTCAGCCAACCTAAATCCTGCTCGGTAGCGGTGGTATCGTAAACGCTGGTTCCGTAAGGGGGCAATATCTTTATACGGATATCCCGTATCGTTTTGCCGGCATATTCCTGAAAACGTTCTTCACTGTTTTCGGTACGCATCACATTTATCCGGTTATACTTCGGATTCACAAAAATCAGCTTATACAATTCTTTCGTCAACGAAGATCTGTAAGCGACGTTTTTGATTTTCGTATATTCATAGCGTAAAGTATCCCGAATCAGACTATCCGGCAAATACACGATAGGGACGGATAAAACGCTTTCCCTCCGGATGGCCTTCAAGGTATCCGCTCCGGGAATAGACACCAGCACGGAGTCCCGGACCTGCTGTTGCGCCCGGGCATACCTGGATCCCCCCACCCCGAGCCAACCTAACACAAGCAATCCGATCCAATACCTCCTCATCCTGCCTTTTTTTATCTGGTTTTTATTGTCAGTTCTGTTCTGTTTATTCCTTTACTATAAACGTTCGAAAACCTTCGGTCATCCATATTTTCCTTTCTCCCCGGTCCAGGTATACGAAACAAGCTTGCAGTTCAGGACGATTTTCAAGCACTTTTCTGCTTTTTTCCAACCCCAGGACCATAAAGGAAGTCGCATAGGCATCCGCTTCCATACACGTAGGAGCGTACACTGTAGAACTGAGAATATCCTGTTGCACGGGATAACCGGTTCGGGGATCAATCGTATGCGCATACTTCTTCCCCTCGTAAATATAAAAATTCCGGTAATTTCCGGAAGTGGCCAGGGCTCCTTCCGTCAAAGCGATCACCATCAGCAATTCCCGTCCGGCGGCCGCAGCATCGTCTATCGGCTTATCGATTCCGATCCGCCAGGGGCGGTTTTTATCACTTTGCCCTTTTACCCGTTCTTCCCCTCCGATATCGATCATATAATTCCGCACACCCTGACGATCGAGAAATTCGGCCACCAGGTCCACCCCCAAACCTTTAGCGATCGAACTGGCATCTATTTCCATTCCCGCTTTCCGCTCCAAACGGTCTCCGGTTAACTGTAGTTTGTCAAATCCCACCCATTGCAACAAAGAATCTACCTGAAGGGCAGTAGGCATATTGCCGTGCTTATACCCGAATCCCCAGGCATTGGACAAAGGGGCAACCGTAATGTCGAAGGCTCCGTCCGTCTCTTGATACACCTGTCGGGCCATGCCAAAAAGACGCATAAAAAGAGAATCTACCCGGTCGCTACTTCCCCGGTTCAGCTGAGAAACCACAGAGAGCGAATCGAACATGGAGAGGGAATGATTAACCCGGTCCATCTGTTCATAAATACGGGCGTTCCAATCGGTAGAAGATTGATATTTTACATGATAATAAGTCCCGTAAATCGTACCCTCCAGTTGTCGGTAAGAAGGGGACCCGCATCTCCAGAAAAGACAAATCACCCCGATAATAAAAACATATTTTTTCATGTACAGTTAAAATTAATGCTACACACCTTTATTAAACTTCCCACCTTAAAAATAATAGCCCAAGTTAAAATAAAATCCTAAATTTTTATCCCAATTCGAAATATCGAAAAGAATATCGATCGGCCCTATCAGGCTGTCGTAAGAATATTCCGCTCCCCCTCCCCAGATATCACTGCCCCCCAGTATGTCAAAGAAATTATTGTCTTGTTTGGCATAATTGGCTTTGAGCGAAACATAATGCTTCGACCCGATCCGGTACCTCAATTGGAGCTTACCGACCAGTACCGTATTGTCGAAAGCCTCCAGTTTATGAATTCCCGTAAAAGGCAATTGCTGGGACATATACCTTCCGGCAACCTCTCCTCCCATATAATTCAGATAAGCAAAAGGAACCTCTCTCCCGATCAGAACCCGGCCGTATACCGCAGGCATAAGCGTAAACCGACGGGTCGGCGAAAAGGCCGCTCCGAAAGAAGCTGCAAGAGAAGAGAAAGGGGCTCCGTCCTCATATTGCCAGCCGTTATCCGTATACAAAGAATACTCTCCTTTGAAAGATACTCCCTTCCGGGGATAATATTTTTTGTCGTAAGTTTCATAATGAGCCAAAGCAAAGTAACTGAAAAAACCTTTTGATTTCGCCTCCACCAAAGAATAAGCCGACGAGTACAAAAAAGAATTGTAATCGAAATATTCGAAACAGAATCCCAATACGAACTTACAGTTCCGGATGTAAATATCCGAAAAACTCAGTTCTGCCCTATGCTGGGAAAAGGTCACATTATCGAGTTTATGCCCTTTCCGGTACAAATCGATATCGTTGTATTTATACATATACCCCAAACTCGCCCTTCTCAAAAAATTATTCCCGAAAGAATAGTCGACTTTAACGTAGGGATTTAAACTCAACCGCCCGGTCACCGACAATTGAAATCCGCGGAGATTTTTATGAGAAATCGTAGTATTCAGTAAAATAGCGGCCATTTCCTCCGTATCGAAACGGAATCCGAAATTCAGGGAACTCATCGGTTTTTGTTTCAATATCAACGTCAGGTCATAAACGTCGTTTCCTCTTAATACGTAATTGACGTAAGAAAAGGCCCCCGTACCGTACAAGGTGGCAATAGCGCGATGCAAGTCGTTCAGGGTGATCATGGAATATTCGTACAAGCCCGCTTTTTTTCTCACCCATTTTTCTTCCCGTTTTATCACGCCTTCCACTTCTATTTTTCCGATAATCAACGAATCCGTCGCAATAAACTTATTCACTATTTTTTTTGCCCCGTCCTCCTCCGGCTTCAATCCGATTTTCTCTTTTAATTTCATAATATCCGCCCACTTCGAGCGAGCCATTTCTTCTCCCCGGCGAATCAGGGTGTCGATCGCTTCCCGATCGAAGCTCGCTGCCGAATAGGGTGCGATGTCCGGCTTGATGTAGAGATCGGCCAATTTAATATTTTCCTCATACTTCGCCATTCCCATAAAAGAAGAAAGCTGATCCACAATTTCCATGATCGAATTCAGTTCCTCCATTTTCCTTAACCCGGAAGAAACATCTATTCCGATAATAATATCCGCTCCCATTTCCTTTCCTACATCTGTAGGAAAATTATTGGCGATACCGCCGTCTACTAAAATCGTAGAATCCAGTTTCACCGGAGCAAAAACGCCGGGAATAGCCATACTCGCCCGCATGGCCAGAGCCAGACTTCCCCGGTTTAAAATCACCTCTTTCCCATCTACCAGATTAGCCGCGACGGCATTGAAGGGAATAGGCAAACGGTTGAACGAAAGCGTATCATGGTAGCCTACCGTCAACTCCGAAAAAAGATTATATATGTTTTGCCCGCTGATAAAACCGGCAGGTACCTGTATGCGTTTCCCGCCGATCATCGGAATGGAAACCAAAAACTTTTCGTCTTTTTCTTTTTCTGAAAAAGGAAGGTTATAGCGGTAGACCCGATCGCTCAGCAAAAAACTCCAATTTTGAACCCGCACCAGGCTATCCAGCATTTTTGCATCGTAGCCGATAGCATACAACCCGCCTACGATAGACCCCATGCTCGTACCTGCGATATAATCAATGGGAATCCCGGCTTCCTCCAGTACTTTCAAAACGCCGATGTGAGCGACTCCCTTAGCTCCTCCTCCGCTCAACACAAGCCCCACCTTTTTACGTTGTCCCCAGGCGGCGCTTCCCAACAATAAAAAGGAAAAAAGAATAATCAGGATTTTTTTCATCGAACCTGTGTGTATAAATTAAATCATCAAACAAAATTAGTTTTAATTTAAGAAATACTTGAAATCCTTTCCCTAAAAATGTGCCGGGCAAGGCTAAATATCTTCAATTATACGTTTTAATTTTCCCAAACCTAGCTGCTCTTAATTTATTTTAATAAAATTTACCGGATATATGGAAAATTATTTCGCTACTTTTGCGACTACCGAACCGGAAATTTAAGATTTATTTCCATATCGCAGCGCAGGATTAAAATTACGAACCGTAAAACTGATTTCTATGACAAAAATACTCGTTATCGACGACGAACGCAGTATTCGCAATTCTATGAAAGATATTCTGACTTTCGAAGGCCATGAAGTGATACTCGCCGAAAACGGAATGGACGGGTTGATCCTTGTAAAAACGGAAAAGCCGGACGTCGTGTTCTGTGATATAAAAATGCCTAAGATGGAGGGCATTGAAGTCCTGGAAAGAATCAAAGAGTTTTCCCGGGAGACTCCCGTCATCATGATATCGGGACACGGCACCATAGATACGGCCATCGAAGCGATAAAAAAGGGAGCCTACGATTTTATCGAGAAACCCCTGGATCTCAATCGCATTTTGATTACGATCAAAAACGCTACCGATAAGACTCAACTTTTACAGGAAACTCAAACTTTAAAAAATAAAGTCAGTAAGAAATACGAAATGATCGGACACTCGGCCGCTCTGGAAAAGATCCGGATGATGATCGATAAGGTAGCCCTTTCCGATGCCCGTGTATTGATTACCGGGCCGAACGGATCCGGCAAAGAATTGGTGGCAAGGCAATTACACGAAAAAAGCAATCGGCGCGACAATGCATTTATCGAAGTCAATTGTGCCGCTATTCCTTCCGAACTGATCGAAAGTGAACTTTTCGGACACGAAAAAGGCTCCTTCACTTCGGCTGTCAAGCAAAAAAAGGGAAAATTCGAATTAGCCCAGGGCGGTACGATCTTCCTGGATGAAATCGGAGACATGAGCCTGAATGCACAAGCTAAAGTTCTCCGGGTTTTACAGGAAAACAAAATCAGCCGCATCGGTGGAGACGGTGATATCCAGGTAGATGTCCGGGTAATTGCAGCTACCAATAAAAATCTGAAAACGGAAATCGGGAAGGGAAATTTCAGGGAAGACCTGTATCACCGGCTCAGTGTAATTATTATCGACGTTCCTCCGTTAAAAGACCGGAAAGAGGATATCGAAGAACTGATCCGACATTTTACCGAAGAAATCTGTACCGAGATGCGCATCGCTCCGAAATCCATCACTCCGGAAGCTATCGAAATTTTAACAAACGGAGAATGGACCGGAAATATCCGGGAACTGAGAAACGTAGTCGAAAGGCTGATTATTCTTTGCGGATCTCCCATTACAGCTGAAGACGTGAAATCCTACCGGTAAAAACTTTTTCATGGAAAAAAAACACATCATTCTTCTCGGACGGCGAAATAACGGCAAAAGTTCACTGATCAACGCTTTTACCGGCCAGCAAACCGCTATTGTTTCCGAAATCCCCGGTACCACGACCGATCCGGTCAAAAAGAGTTATGAGATTCCGGGTTTCGCCTCGGTCATTTTCATCGATACGGCCGGTAGCGACGACCAGGGGATCCTCGGACAAAAGCGTACGGAAAAAACCTTCCAGGCCCTCACCCGGGCCGACTTGGCCATAGTAACGATTTCCGCAAATCAATTCGGCGAAGAGGAGGAAAAACTGATCGAAAGATTGAAAAAATTCAGTATCCCTTTCATCATCGTACATACAAAATCGGATTTGATTCCTTTAAAACCTGCATTAAAAAGCGAATTGGAGCAAAAATACCGGGTACCAGTAAAAGATTTTTCCATCCGGCATCCGGAAAAATGCGGGGAACTGATCGGGGAATTGCAAAACATAGCCCCGCTTTCGCCCCACCGTTCCCTTTTAGGAGATATTTTAGAACCGAACGATATCCTGCTTCTGGTTACACCGGTAGATTCCGAAGCACCTGTAGGCCGGCTCATTCTGCCTCAGGTGCAAATGATCCGCGATATTCTGGATAATCGTTGCATCAGTGTTGTGCTTCAGCCGGAAGAAATTCCCTCTTTCCTGAAAACCGGGCTGGTTCCCCGTTTGACCATCACGGACAGCCAGGCTTTTAAAAGAGTGTCCGAATTGCTTCCGGTTCATTGGCCCCTCACCAGTTTCAGTATTGTATTGGCCCGCCACAAAGGGAATTTTGAGAAGTACCTGCAAGGAACAAAATACATTCGGCAGTTATCGGAAAACGACCGCATCTTGATGCTGGAATCCTGTTCTCATCATGTTTCCTGTGAAGATATCGGCAGAGTGAAAATCCCCGCCTTGCTGCAAAAATTTACAAACCTCCGACTGAATTTCGATTTTATAGCCGGTTTGGATCCCATCCCCCGCTCCGTAAAGGACTATGCCCTGATCATTCAATGCGGAGGATGCATGGTAACCGCCAAACAACTGGAAAACCGTCTTCTTCCTTTTCTGGAAGCCGGCGTTCCCGTCAGTAATTACGGCATGACTCTTGCTTACATTCAGGGAATATTCGGGAGAGCCGTAGCTCCCCTGACTTCCTCCTGACCTATTCTATCGTTTTAAAACCCCGGCCGATAATCTCCTTCGCTTCCACAATGGTGGTAAAGGCGTTGGGATCGATTTTGAAAATAGCCCGCTGCAAAGTCACCACTTCCCGCCGGTTCACTACAGTCATGATCATTTCTTTCTCGGTGCGGTTGAACATTCCGTTGACGGGTACAATCGATCCTCCCCGGTGCAACTCCTTCAGAATAAATTCCCGGATTTCTTCGGTTCTTTCCGAAACAATAAAGAACGTCTTGTCACTGGAATACCCCTGAAGGACAATATCGATCACTTTTCCCATCAAAAAAATAGTAAGCCAGGAATAAAAAGGCACTTTCCAATCCTGAAAAACCAAAAGTCCCCACAATACGATTACCGAATCGATCGTCATCTGTAAAACCCCGATGGGTCTGCGGGTCAATTTGGTGAGAATGGAAGACAAGACGTCCGTTCCTCCGCTCGAAGAACGGGTTTTTAAAATCAATCCCACTCCGATACCGATAATTACCCCTCCGAAAATGCTGGCCAGTAAAATCTCGTCATGCAACTGAAAAGGATCGTAGGGATGCGGATGTCCGATATATCTTAAAAACAGGGGCATACCGTCGGCAAACATCGCCACCCAAATAAAACAAAGGAAGGTTTTCAATCCGAATTGTTTTCCCAAAACCTTCACGCCCCATAAACACAAGGGCAAGTTAAAACAGAGGGCGGCCATACCGATGGGAAAACCCAACTTATAGTGAAATATGGTTGCGATACCGTAAATTCCCCCCGGAACGATCTTATAAGGAGTCATGAAAAAGGTATACCCCACCGCCAATACGAAGGAACCTAAAAAAAGCGTAGCATAGGTTTGAAACCACCGGGCTGAAAAAATTTTGTCTTTATAAAAAGACACATTCATCACATTCATTTGGAATACTATTTACTTTCTATTTAGCCGATTAAAAAACGCATCTCCCTCCCCCTCAAATTTGCGCGCAAATATACGGGGGAGCAAAACAAAAAAACATGATAATTGTCATAAACCCGGCAAACCTTTCCGGTTCCCGCAACTTCTGAGATAAAAAATAATTTTTTGTTCCCCGCCGGTGCAAATGCCGTTCACCGTACCGGGGAAATCCCCCTTACTTTATTATTTTTCCGGAAGAATCCGAATCTTTTTACGGACACAAAAACGGCTTGGAAAAAAGAATTTCCGGTTTTTTCCACTTTATCCGCCTCAAACGACCGTTTATCCATAAAAAAAGGTTATCATTGCAATACCTAACCGGCAAAAAATACCTATTTTCCACTAACAGCTTCTAAATGAGTAAAACCAAAAATAAGATTATCAACGTAGCCAAATCTCTGTTTCGTGAAATCAGTCTCTATAAAGCCACCATGAGCGATATAGCCAAGGCAGCCAAAATGAGCAGACGCACGATTTACACCCATTTCAAAAACAAAGAGGAATTGTATAAATACGTCATAGAAGACGAAATAAAGGGAATCAATCTGAAATTACAGAAAGCTGCCGACTCCCAGCTGCCTCCCGACCGGAAATTGAAATTATACATTCTCCAGCATTTCAATGTAATCGACAATCTGGTCCGGAACAACCGGTACATCCGTTACGATTTCCTATTCAATACGATCCGGATCGAACACCTTCGGAAAGAAATCGACCGCAATGAAATCGAATTAATTAGCGGCATTATCCGGGAAGGAAAAGAAAAGGGCATTTTCCGGGTATCCGATCCCGTGGTATTTTCACAAAATCTGCTTTTAATGTTCAAAAGCCTGGAGCAAGCTTTTATTCTGGCTAATCGCAAGGACCGGAATTCCCGTACCATCCTGGAATACATCGACCTGATGTTTTACGGCATCATCAAAAAGTGAATCAGGAAATCCGTACTTCCTTAAACGGGTTTGCGGATTACATACAATTGACCGGCCTGAAATTTTACCACCTGGACAGGCGTCCCCTTCACGATATACTCCCCCAAATCGGAGACGGCATCGTAAATTTCCCCGTTTACCGTCACTTTCCCCGCCGGACGCAAATCCGTTAAAGCTTCTCCCTCTTGTTTTAGTTCGCGGGCCATGTTCATATCTACCCCTACATATCCGTCTTCGGGGCGTTGCCTGGCCTGCAAAGCCCATCCCAGACGCCGGGTTCCGAACAATTTTCCCGCTAACCAGATACTCAATCCCAAAGAAACGATAGAACTGGCCAGGACAATTAAAAGAGAATGCAAAATCGCCTCTGCAAAATCCCCCCAGAATTTATAGGAAAAATCTCCTACCCCAGCCAGAATCAAAGCGATAAAAATACACAGGATCCCGGCTATACCCGTAACCCCGAAACCGGGGATAACGAATAACTCCAACCCAAGCAAAATCAAGCCTAAAGCAAAAAGCAGAATTTCCCAGGAAGCAGCCATACCTTCCAGGTAAAGCGGAGCGAAATATAAAATACAGGCTACGGCAGCTGCAGCTAAAGGGAAGCCGATACCCGGCGTTTGGAGTTCAAAATAAATTCCTCCCAGAATAATCATAATCAGAATACCCCTGACGAAAGGATGGATAAAAAAACCGATCACCTCGTCCTGCCAGGTGGGAACATACGTTTCAAGTACATATTCCTTTACCTGTTCGGCTTGTAATACTTCGTCGATATTATCGGCTATTCCATCGCAGAAACCGTATTTCATCGCTTCGTGAGGAGTGAAGGTTACAATCTTTCCGCTGTCGCTTATCCCGGAAATATAAATAGATTGGTCCACCATAGCTTCCGCTATACGGGGATCTCGTCTCCATGTATAAACGGTATCCCGGCCCTGCACGATCGTATCCCGGCCTTGGGCTTGAGCCGTAGCACGCATCATCGAACGCATATAGGACTGATATTTATCCGGCATAGCGGCTCCGCTTTGGTCGACCACCGTAGCCGCCCCCAAACTGGCTCCTTCCCGCATGTATATCTTATCGCAAGCCAGGGAAATTAAAGCTCCGGCCGAGGCGGCATTGTTATCGATAAATACCCATACCGGCTTGCGGCTGTTCAAAATGAGGCTACGAAGCGAATCCGCATAAACCACCATTCCCCCATACGTATTCATATCGATCACAATATAATCCGCCTGTAACCGCTCCGCATTTTCAAACGATTTTTTTACGATCCGCCAGATCGAAGGTCCGATTTCTTCTTTGATATCTATTTTATAAACTACAGCTTCCTGTCCCTCCCCGTAGAGGGATAAACCGAACAGAAAAAAATACAGCAACAATAACAACTTAAACATACCTCTTATATTTTAAGGACAAAATTAAACGAATATATGACAAAATCGTTTATATTAAAAAATAATACCTTTATATTTCTTATACACTCTCAGCTATGGAAAGATTAGTGACAGCGGCTGTCCGGGCCGCCTTAAAAGCGGGCGAAGAAATTATCCGCATCTACAACACCCCGGGGAAAGAAATGCCGACGGAGAGAAAAGCGGATCATTCCCCCCTTACGCTGGCCGATCGTAAATCCCATGAAATTATACAAACATTTTTAAAGGAAAATCCGTATCCCTTGCTCAGTGAAGAAGGTGGAGAAACAGATTTTGAAGAACGTCAGCATTGGAAAACATTCTGGTTGATTGATCCTCTGGACGGGACCAAAGAATTCATAAAAAAGAACGGAGAATTTACAGTGAACATTGCCTTAATCGATCGTCATACACCTATTTTAGGCGTAATTTATGTACCCGTAAAGAGAGCACTCTATTACGGAAGCACCGGTAAGGGTGCATTCAAAATCACCGGCATTTCCTATGCCTCCGGATTAACGGAAGAAATACTCCGTAGGGGAGCCGAACGCTTACCCCTCCCTTCCGGTAAACGTCCTTTTACCGTAGTCGCCTCCCGTTCCCATGCGAACCCTGAAACCAGCCGATTTATCGGCGAACTGGGAAAAAAACATACCCCACTGCAACTCCTATCCATAGGCAGTTCCTTAAAAATATGCCTGGTAGCGGAAGGGAAAGCCGATTTATACCCGCGTTTTGCACCGACCATGGAATGGGACACGGCCGCCGGACATGCCATCGCTCTGGCTGCCGGGAAAAACATTTACCGATACGATGGAAAAACCCCTTTGACTTATAACAAAAAGGACCTGCACAATCCCTGGTTTATCGTAAAATGACACAACAAAAGATACTATGACCTTACAGGCTTTATTCGTCTTTATCGCACTTATCGGCATGATTATCGTACTGGCTTTCGATAAAATGCGACCGGGACTCACTTTATTTTCCCTCGTGGTTTTATTTATGGCCTGCGGAATCATCACCCCTACAGAGGCGATCTCCGGATTCAGCAACAAGGGAATGATCACAGTCGCCATTCTTTTCCTAATCAGCGAAGGAGTCCGGCAGTCCGGCTCTCTGGATTACGTCACCCGGAAATTATTACCCCCCGGAAAAACTTCCGTTTCCCGGGCACTCTTCCGCCTGCTTCCGGCTGTGGCTGCTATTTCCGCCTTTTTGAACAATACGGCCGTAGTGGTCATCTTTGCTCCCGTCATCAAAAAATGGGCCGAAAACGTGAATCTGCCCTCCCGGAAATTTCTCATTCCCCTTTCCTATGCAACGATATTGGGGGGGATTTGCACCCTCATCGGTACTTCCACCAATCTGGTAGTGGATGGGATGATGCAGGAGCAGGGCTACCGCGGATTGTCCATGTTCGAACTCGGAAAAATAGGCGGCATTATCGCTGTGGCAGGCATCCTCTACCTCATTTCCCTGAGCAATCTCTTATTGCCCGGAGACCGCGTTAAGGCGGCAGCATACAAAAAATCTTTTAAAGAATACTATTACGATGTCTATATCCCCACCGGAAGTAAACTGGCCGGCACCCGCATGATCAACGGAGAAATAGACGGGCTGCCGCAAATGGAAGTACGTCACCTCAAGCGAGACGGAAGATTATGGGATACCTGCGGCAAAAACCTGGAAATCCGGGAAAACGATCAACTGATCCTGGCCGGCAAATCCGGAGGGATACAAAACCTGATACATACCGGCGGACTCGAATTGTGTTGTCTGAAAAGCGCCGATAAAGATTTTATCAAAAAAGCGGTGAAACAAGTGGAAGCAGTACTGGGGCCCCGTTTCCCCGGCATCAACCAGCCTTTGGGGGAATTCGACTTTTACCGTCATTACGGTGCGGTCGTCATGGCCGTACACCGAAACGGCGAACGCATCACCGTAGACCTGGATCACCTCCGCCTGAATGAAGGGGATAATCTCATTTTGCTGACCGACGGTTCTTTTATCCCCACCTGGGGAGAATCTACGGTATTTTACCTGCTTTCGGAAGTGGGAGACTTTACCAACCGGAAACCCAAACTAAAACGCTGGCTGGCACTCTTTCTCCTTCTTCTGATGATCGTCGGGGCTACAGTGGGAGAACATATCCCTCCGCTGGGCGGTATTCACTGTGACATGTTCTTTTTTGCAGCCCTTACCCTGATCGTCATGGCCTGGACCGGTCTTTTCCCGGCCAAACGGTATACCAAATACATCAGTTGGGATATTTTAATCGCCATCGCTTCCGCTTTCGCCATCAGCAAAGCCATGCACAATTCCGGCATAGCGGACGTCATCGCCGGAAATATCATCGGATTCGCTCACCGCCTGGGTACTCAGGGATTATTGGCTGCCCTGTTTCTCATTACCAATATTTTTACGGAAATCATTACCAATAATGCGGCCGCCGCTTTATCCTTCCCCATCGCACTGGCCGTAGCTACCCAACTGGGAGTCTCTCCCATGCCGTTCTTTATTGTGATTTGTATAGCCGCCTCCGCCAGTTTTTCCACTCCCATCGGTTATCAAACCAATTTGATCGTACAAAGCGTGGGAGGATACAAATTCCGGGATTTTATCAAAATAGGCCTTCCCTTGAACATTCTCACGTTCTGCATATCCATATTTATTATTCCCCTTTTCTGGGATTTTTAATTCGATGACGATGATGAAAATGATTTATCCGATTTTCGACCGGATGCTACAGCGAAAAGACCGGGAAAATTTATTAAGGCAAAGAGGAAGCATGATTTGGTTCACCGGCCTCTCGGGCTCGGGGAAAAGTACCCTGGCCCTTGCTTTAGAACGGGAACTCTACCGAAAAGGATATCTCTGTCGGATACTGGACGGCGATAACATCCGGAGCGGAATCAACAACGATCTCGGATTTTCGGAAGCCGACCGTAGGGAGAATATCCGTCGCATTGCCGAAATTTCCCGGCTGTTTATCGATTGCGGCATCGTAACCATCGCCGCCTTTATCAGTCCTACCGTAGCCATGCGCCGTCTGGCTTGCGACATTATCGGAAAAGAGGATTTCCTGGAAATATACGTCAGCACCCCTTTGGAAGAATGTGAAAAAAGAGATGTAAAAGGACTTTATAAAAAAGCCCGGAAGGGAGAAATGAAAGAATTTACCGGAATATCTTCTCCTTTCGAAGAGCCCCTCCATCCGTTTCTGGCGGTTGATACTTCCCGCCATTCCCTGGAAGAATCCGTAAACATCCTGTTGAAAGCCATACTCCCTAAAATCCATTTCACCGAAACAATAAGCAGAGAAAACTAAACCCATATCGTATCCCTTCGTATGTTAATACCATGTATAAACTGACTCATCTACAAGAACTGGAAGCGGAATCCATCCACATCATCCGGGAGGTGGTGGCCGAATTTGAAAATCCCGTCATGCTATACTCCATCGGGAAAGACTCTTCGGTGATGGTCCGCCTGGCTGAAAAAGCCTTCTATCCGGGAAAGGTTCCCTTTCCCCTGATGCATATCGATTCGAAATGGAAATTTCGGGAAATGATCGAATTCCGCGACCGGTACGCCAAAGAATTCGGTTGGGACCTCCTCGTGGAATCGAATCTGAAAGCTTTCCGGGAAGGGGTTGGGCCCTTTACGCACGGCAGCAAAGTACATACGGATTTGATGAAAACCCAGGCCCTGTTAAATGCCCTAGATAAATACAAATTCGACGCAGCCTTCGGAGGAGCCCGACGGGATGAAGAAAAATCCCGGGCCAAAGAAAGAATTTTTTCCTTTCGGGACAAATTTCATCAATGGGATCCTAAAAACCAAAGACCAGAACTGTGGAACCTCTATAATGCGCGTATTCATAAAGGGGAGTCCATACGGGTTTTTCCACTTTCGAACTGGACGGAACTCGATGTATGGCAATATATCCGGAGGGAAAAGATCCCGATCGTACCGCTTTATTTTGCCAAAGAACGCCCCGTCGTCGATATAGACGGGAATCTGATTCTGGCAGATGACGACCGAATGCCCCCGGAATACCGCAAGCGGACGAAAATGAAAAAAGTCCGTTTCCGCACCCTGGGATGTTACCCGCTCACCGGAGCCATTGAGTCAGAAGCCGATACGATCGAAAAAATCGTGGAAGAAATGATGACTGTTACCAAATCCGAACGCACGACCCGGGTCATCGATTTCGACCAGGACGCCAGCATGGAACAGAAAAAGAGAGAAGGCTATTTTTAATCCGAAGACCATGAATGCAACACTCACTATACAGGAATTTCTGGAACGGGATGAAAAAAAGGACCTGCTCCGCCTCCTTACCGCCGGGTCGGTCGACGACGGCAAATCCACTCTCATCGGCCGTCTTCTGTTCGACAGCAAAAAATTATACGAAGACCAGTTGGAGGCTTTACAGCGGGATACCAAACGGTTCGGGAACGCCGGAGAAAATATCGATTACGCCCTTTTGCTGGACGGTTTAAAAGCCGAGCGGGAACAAGGCATCACCATCGATGTCGCTTACCGCTACTTCTCGACCAATCATCGTAAATTTATTATTGCGGATACTCCCGGACACGAACAATATACCCGGAATATGATCACCGGAGGTTCAACCGCCGATCTGGCTATTCTCCTGGTAGACGCCCGCAGCGGTGTAATCACCCAGACCCGGCGGCATACCTATTTGGTGTCTTTGCTCGGTATCCGCCACCTCCTTCTAGCCGTCAACAAAATGGATCTGGTAAATTACCGGCCCGAAGTATTTTATAAAATCGTGAACGATTATAAAACGTTCGCCCTTTCTCTGGGAATTTCCGATATTCAATGTATACCGCTTTCCGCCCTGCAAGGAGAGAATGTCGTGAAACCTTCGGACAAGACCCCCTGGTACTCCGGTCCCTCCCTCCTCCAATTCCTGGAAACGGTTCCTATCGAAAGCGACCAGAATTTCCGGGACTTCCGTTTTCCCGTGCAATATGTCCTTCGTCCGGACCAGAATTTCCGGGGCTTTAGCGGAAGCGTAGCTTCCGGTATCATCCGCAAAGGCGAGGAAGTAATGGCCCTCCCTTCCCGAAAAACATCGCGGATAAAATCCATCGTTACCTACGAAGGAGAACTGGAATACGCCTTTCCCCCTCAGGCCATTACCCTTACCCTGGAAGACGAAATAGACGTTTCCCGGGGAGATATGCTGGTCCGGCCGGATCGTCTCCCGTTTTCGGACCGCCAGTTCGAAGCAATGCTGGTGTGGATGGACGAACGGAAGATGAATGCGGAACAAACGTTTTTTATCAAACATACCACCCATTCCACCCGGGTAAAAATCGACGACATCCGGTATAAAATCAATGTGAATACCCTGGAACAAGCCCCGACGGACGCACTGGAGCTAAATGAAATCGGGAGGGTCGTTTTTACTTCCGGACAACCGCTCTTCTTCGACGCTTACCGGACCAATAAAAATACCGGAGCTTTTATCCTCATAGATCCCATTACCGACAATACCTGTGCCGTAGGAATGATGCTCGGCCCGGCCGACCGTTACGACCGCTCCTCCGGCATTACCGAAAAAGAACGGGAAAAAATGCGGTCCGGGGAATCTCTCGTATCCCCGGCAGCCCGGGCCCGGCGGTACGGACAGCAAGGTCAGATTTATACTGTCTCGGGAGAAGCTGCGCGGGAATTCGGCTATACGCTGGAACGCCGCCTTTTCGATACCGGAAAAACCACGGTCGTACTCGAAGCCGCTCAATTCCCGGATATCCTAGGAATCGCCCGAACCCTCAGCCGGCAAGGACTGATCGTCATCTGCATCGGTTGTGAAGAAAAAGGAGCAGGAATCACATCCTGCCGGGCGGTAGCCTCCTGTATAGCCTCTTCCGTTGAAAACCTCATCAAAAACACCTAAGTTATGGGAATCCTGGAGTTTCAGAAATTACCGGTCAACACCCTGATCGGCGCCGATTGGAAAACCTTCCGTGCCATTACGGACGGACAAGAAATCGATAGGGAATACCGCCAAAAATACAGGCTGACCCAAGCAGTCTGCCGATTACTCAGTTCGCTGAACGGAATCGAAGAACGCAAATACCGGAAATACCTCAAAGATTTACCCATCCCTCAAGAGCCGGTATTTATTCTCGGACACTGGCGAAGCGGTACCACTTTCGTTCATAACATCCTCGCTCTCGATAAACATTTCGGTTATACAACCACCTATCAAACGGTTTTTCCGCATTTGATACTCTGGGGCCAACCTTTTTTCAAAAAAACCATGTCCTGGCTGATGCCGGACAAACGGCCCACGGATCATATGGAATTAAATGTGGATCTTCCGCAGGAAGAGGAATTCGCTCTGGCGAATATGATGCCCTATACTTATTACAATTTTTGGTTTTTACCTAAAAATACCCTGGAATATTGCGATAAATACCTCCTTTTCCAAACGGCAACCGAAGAGGAACGCAAGCATTTCAAAGACACTTTCCTGAAACTGATAAAAATCTCACTCTGGAATACAAAAGGAACTCAATTTTTATCTAAAAATCCTCCGCATACGGGACGGATCAAAATAATACTGGAAATGTTCCCGCAAGCACGGTTTATTTATTTGATACGAAATCCCTATACGGTATTCGAGTCTACCCGAAGCTTTTTTACGAACACCATACAACCTTTAAAACTCCAAAATATTTCCGATAGCCGGATCGAAACCCATATTCTGGAAGTTTATAAACGGCTCTACCGCCAATACGAAGAAGAGAAAAAGCATATTCCTCCAGGACATCTTATCGAAATCCGGTTCGAAGATTTCGAAGCCGATGCAATGGGTATGACCCGTAAAATATACGAAACCCTTTCTATTCCCGGTTTCAGCGAAGCCCACGCAGCTATGAAACGTTACCTGGATCAAAAAAAAGGGTATAAGAAAAATATCTATCCCTATACCTCCCGGACCGTCGAACTGGTAAAAGAAAACTGGGATTTCGCCCTGAAACAATGGGGGTATGAGCGTTAAGTTTACGGCTGGAGGACCTCGGAATGCTACGACTACCCGTATTCCTCTTTTTTCGGAAAAATCAAAAAACAGCCCGCTTGCCGTTTTACAGGAAGAAACGACAAAAAGTACAGCCGTATTTGAAAACGACCCAGGATGAGCGAATAGGCATGATTTTATTCCTTTTTCATGAATTCCCGGCGATTAGCGGACGACGATATTCGTCACCCGGTTGACCGTAACCAAAGAACCGTCTTCATCCCGGATTTCCACCTGCACCACATGCGTGCGTTTTCCTTGGTGGATAAACTCGGCCCTTGCAGTTACATACCGGCCTACCGCCCGCTTCATATGATTTCCGTTAATCTCTATACCGTACACCTGAAATTGCAATTCCGGGGGTACGGATATCGAACTCAAGGCCCCGCTGACCGTTTCAGCCAAAGCCATATTGGCTCCTCCGTGTAAAGCCCCGTCCGGCCGGCAGGTCCTCCGGTCCACCGGCATTCTGACCTCCAGCCATCCTTCTCCCAGGGCTGTAAATTCCATGCCTAAACGTTCCACCAAGGTATCCCGGCAAATTTCATTCAATTTTTTTAACCACTCTGCCGGCGAGAGTATCGGTTTCTCCATTCCCTCTTCGCTGCTCTTTATTTCACTCATAGTCTTTTTTTCGTTTGGGATTCATCGGAAACCACCCTTTTTTCACACGTCCTTTTTGTTCGAAAATCTCCAGTATAGTCCACAACGAAGAAAAAGCAAATACTCCGCACACGGACGACCAGAATACATTTTCCACCCGCAAAGCCGCCACAATACCCACTAGGCCCAATAACAAAAATACCCACCAGCAACGGGTACCGAAATAATACTCACATTTGATGACCACCGGATGAAAAATACCGATAATCAGAAAAGTGCAAATGCCGATCAGCAGACCGATCAGGTGATACGTCTCCAGGAATTCCATCATTTTTCTCTCTCTATTTTTACGTTCTCTTGCCAAAGATAAGTTTTTTTAGAATACCGGACCTAAAGAAAGACAGTAAAAACATAGGGCAATCCACAAAATATTCGTACATTTGTATAAGTGCTAAAACCCTGTAACACCGAACAAATCAAAGTTAGGATAATAACATATTTTATTGAAATTCATCATTATGACACATTTAAAAGAAGGGGAAAAAGCTCCCTATTTCAAAGGAATAAACCAAAATGGGAAAGAAATATCCCTGGATGATTTCCGGGGGAAAAAACTGGTACTTTATTTCTACCCCAAAGACAATACCTCGGGTTGTACGGCCGAAGCCTGTAATTTGAACGACAATTACAGCGCTTTGACGGAAAAAGGATACGAAGTGGTGGGCGTCAGCCCGGATTCTGCCAGTTCCCACCTGAAATTCATCGCTAAATACAACCTCGCTTTTAATCTCATCGCGGATACGGAAAAACACATTCTGGAAACGTATGGCGTATGGGCTGAAAAATCCATGTACGGGAGAAAATACATGGGTGTGTTACGAACAACCTTTGTTATCGACGAAAACGGTTTTATCGAAAAGATCGTCACTCAAGTCAATACCAAAAATCATACGGAACAACTTCTCGGTTGATTCCGTCAACACCTGTTTTTTATATTTTGTAGTTAATCACTAATTAAATTTTTTATATGGCTTTAAAAGAAATCAATCAGGAAAAATTGAAAGCGCTTCAACTCACCCTCGACAAGATTGAAAAAAACTTCGGGAAAGGAAGTATTATGAAACTTGGCGACAACGAGATTGAAGATATTCCGGTTATTCCTTCCGGTTCCATTGCCCTGGATAAAGCATTGGGAGTAGGAGGATATCCGAAAGGACGTGTAGTTGAAATTTATGGTCCTGAATCTTCGGGAAAAACCACTTTGGCCATCCATGCCATTGCCGAAGCTCAAAAGCAAGGAGGGATTGCCGCTATAATAGACGCCGAGCATGCCTTTGACAGGGCCTATGCGGAAAAATTGGGTGTAGACACCGAAAATCTGTTTATCTCCCAGCCCGATAATGGAGAGCAAGCTCTGGAAATCGCCGATCAGCTCATTCGCTCGGCAGCTATCGACATTATTGTGATCGATTCGGTAGCCGCCCTTACTCCGAAAGCGGAGATCGAAGGGGATATGGGCGACAGCGTAATGGGGCTGCAAGCCCGGTTGATGTCCCAGGCCTTACGGAAACTGACGGGCACGATCAGTAAAACCAATACGTGTTGCATTTTCATCAACCAATTGCGGGAAAAAATCGGTGTCATGTTCGGGAACCCGGAAACTACCACGGGAGGAAACGCACTTAAATTTTACGCTTCCGTTCGTCTCGATATCCGGAAAATCGGTCCCATCAAAGACGGAGAAGAAATTCTGGGAAATCACACCCGGGTAAAAGTGGTCAAGAATAAAGTGGCCCCTCCTTTCCGGAAAGCCGAATTCGACATCATGTACGGCGAAGGGATTTCCGGTTCCGGCGAGATCGTGGATTTAGGCGTGGAATACAACGTCATTAAAAAGAGCGGAAGCTGGTTCTCCTACGGAGACAGTAAACTCGGTCAGGGACGGGAAACCGTAAAACAAATGATTATGGACAACCCTGAGCTGGCAGAGGAGTTAAGAGCTAAGATCGTGGCCGCCATGAACGGAATCACAGAACCGGAAAAAATCGATTAACACCGGTCACAACTCCGAATGTACTGATAAAATCAATCTCCCGGAACCGGGTTTCCGGAGAAAAAATTTTATCGGTACATTCCTATATTATTTCAATCATCATTTACACTATGAAAAGAATTCTCTACCCAACCCTCATTTTATTATCCCTTATGGCTTGCGATAATAAAAAAGAAAAAACTGAAACGGGAGGATACAAGACTCCCGATGTGAAACTCGCTTCCGATGTAATGACCCCTGAAGTCCTCTGGTCTTTCGGAAGAGTAGGTAACCCTTCCATCTCTCCCGACCAGACAAAGGCGGTATACGGAGTAACATACTTCAACAAAGAAGAGGACCGTTCCTATACCGATCTGTATGTGATGGAACTTTCGAACGGGAAAATTTCCCAAATCACCGATACGGACTACAATGAATCGGATGCGATCTGGACCCCGGACGGAAAAAAGATCGCCTATCTGGCAAAAGGGCAACTGTGGGAAATGAACCCCGACGGCAGTAATCCCACCCAAATCACCGACATTGAAGGGGGAATAAACGGTTTCCTGTATGCTCCCGACATGAGTAAAATCGCTTACTTCAAAGACGTTAAAATGGAACCGACCGTCGAGGATATCTATCCCGATCTTCCCAAAGCCAAAGCACGCATCATCAACGATCAGTTTTATCGGCACTGGAACGATTGGGTCGACGGATACACCCACATTTTCATCGCCGGATATACCCCCGCTCAACTTATCAAAGAAGGCAAAGACATCATGGAAGGTGAAAAATGGGAATCTCCCGTACGTCCTTTCGGTGGGGCGGAACAATTGGCCTGGACCAAAGACAGTAAACAATTAATCTATACTTCCCGGAAAAAATACGGACTGGACTATGCTTTTTCCACCAATACCGATCTGTATGCATACCATACGGACAACGGTAAAACGGTAAATCTTACCGAAGGGATGATGGGTTACGATAAAAATCCCGTCGTTTCTCCGGACGGAAAATGGATGGCTTGGGAAAGCATGGCACGCGACGGATACGAAGCGGATAAAAACCGCTTATTTGTTATGAATCTCGAAACCGGCGAAAAGAAAGACTTTACGAAAGATTTTGACCAGAGTGTAGCTAACCTGGCCTGGGACAAAGACAATCAGACCATCTGGTTTATTTCTGACTGGCACGCTACCGATGAAATTTATTCCCTGAACACGGCCGACGGCAAAATTACCAAGCATACTGACGGTATTCACAATTACACCTTCGTAGCTCCCGTCGGCAATCAATTGATCACCACTCAGGTTTCTATGAGCAAACCGGCCGAAATTTACCGGACGGACCCCAAAACCGGAACCGATCAGGAACTTTCGTTCGTCAATAAAAATCTGCTGAATCAACTGGAAATGGGGAAAGTGGAAAAACGCTGGGTAAAAACTACCGATAATAAAGACATGCTGGTGTGGATGATTTATCCTCCCCATTTCGACCCGAATAAAAAATATCCGGCCATTCTCTATTGCGAAGGCGGTCCCCAAAGCACCGTCAGCCAGTTCTGGAGCTATCGCTGGAACTTCCAGCAAATGGCGGCAAACGGTTATATTATCGTAGCTCCCAACCGCCGGGGTTTACCCGGATTCGGACAGGAATGGCTGGAACAAATCAGCGGAGACTATTCCGGACAAAATATCAAGGATTACCTCTCGGCCATCGATGATGCCAAAAAAGAACCTTATATCGATGAGAATCGTCTCGGTTGCGTAGGAGCTTCTTATGGCGGTTACTCGGTTTATTATCTGGCGGGACATCACGATAAACGCTTCAAAGCCTTTATCGCCCATTGCGGTATTTTCGATTTGGAAAGCCAGTACTGCGAAACCGAAGAGATGTGGTTCGCCCACTGGGATATGGGCGGTGCTCCCTGGGAGAAAAACAACAAAATAGCTCAACGCACTTATGCCAATTCTCCTCACAAATTCGTAGGAAACTGGGATACCCCTATTCTGGTTATTCACAGCCAGAAAGATTTCCGGATCGACGTTTCACAGGGCATGTCGGCTTTCAATGCTGCCCGCATGCGCGGTATTCCGGCTCAATACCTATACTTCCCGGAGGAATGTCATTGGGTAACCGGTTGCCAGGATGGTATACTGTGGCAACGGACCTTTAAAGCCTGGCTGGATAAATGGCTGAAATAAAAGGGACTGTAAAACATACGCTCCAAAACCCGGAGCTCGGTTTCCGGAGTTTTGGAACGTATTTTATTCTCTTCAAACCATCCTTTTATTCCCGGTCGGCAAATCCGAAAGGAAAGCGAAAAAAGGGATAATTCGGGACATCTTTTAATAATAGGTAATAGTTCGTGTTTCCATAAATTCCGGATCAGTTTCAGTGGATGTTTTTTCCTTCTCTTCTTCCCCATCATAAAAAGACTCAGTAAATTTCCAGGTACGGTTTACTTGCCGTCTTGTCCAGTTTCCTTCCTGATCGAATTCCAGATACGTATACCTGGAAACCGAGATGTAGCTACCTTCTTCGTCACGCCCTTCTTTTTGTAGGGTGGAAGGAAATCTCTCCTCTCCCTTATACGTATATTTTTCGGTAACCGGCCTCATCCCTTGGGAATATTTATAGAGTATCACACGACCCTGCTCATCAAAATGATATTCTACTGAAAGCTCGATTCCTTTTTCATCTTCTTCTTTGCGGATGTTTCCTTCGCACACAATGCGAAACGGACCGATATCCGGTCCAATCCTATATTTTAAGGGCGATTGATAATTATAATTTTCCCTCCCTCCATCTTTCCAGACTTTACTGCCGATATTGCCGTATTCGTCAAAGTATAGGGTGTAGTCCTTATCGGAAACGCTCTTCACTTTACCGGACAATCCATGCCCCCGCACCGCTGTATACTTTGGAATCTCCCGAGCTCCCTGAGGAGATAAATCCGGTTTCCGAACCGCCTCAGAGGATACTTCCGGTTGCTGAACTACCTGAGGAGATACTTCCGGTTGCTGATCTAATTGAGGAGATAGATCCGGTTTCTGAGTTACTTGAGGAGAGGATCTCTTTCCTTCGGCTGCAGGCAAATTATGGTAACTTATTTGCCTGCGAATGGTTACTATAGGCATTTCGCCTGGAAACGGTTGTTGCTGTCCGGTCTTGAGGTAATAATATTCTTGTAGAAAATGACTGTTCCTAAAATTGTCGGGAAGAACAACTCTCATCACGGTCCAATTGTCGTGTTTATCATATTCGTATTCAAACCGGATTTTAAAAGAGGCAGTTTGAAAAGTATAATACTTAGGCGTTACGTTTGTGACTACTCCGGAATAGTCCCATTCGGCGATCTCTCCTTTAGCATTGTATATATAATATTCCCGGCTGTTGAAAGAGGGAAGGGTATCCGTCTCTTTATAGATAGCTTCGTGCTTTTGCGTACATAGCCCCTCGACATAGGCATATGTACAAACCGAGCGAAGTCCGTCAAAAGATTTTTTGGCATCGCCGAAAAAAGGATTTACGGTAGTAGGAGCCTCCATTTTTATCAATTCACCGGATTTATTAAATTCCATCTTTCCGTAGGTGTCGACTTTAAAAGAAGGATTACTTGTTATATGTGGGGTGATTTCTTTTAAAGTTCCATCCTCGTAGTAAGTATAGGTTTGATAAGCATAAGTCATTCCCCCTTTTCGCTTGAGGAGTCGGCCCGCTGCGTCATATTCAAACTGTTGGCTGCTGGGTGCCCATCTATCTCGGTGAGGGTTGCGATACACTCCTTCCAGCCGGCCGGCCTTATTAT
>CAJMSX010000033.1 GCA_905216195.1 uncultured bacterium | reverse complement strand
AAGCCGTATCCGTCAGATTGATCATATGTTCCATTAACAGACTGATCAGTATGGGTGCGGCTATCGTCCAGATGTATTTACTGCTGAGTTTCATTCCTATCGGTTTGTCCGGCAAAAGTAGGCTAATTTTGCTTATCCGTAAAGAGTTTCCTATATTTACACCCTATTTTCAGAAAAACAAATTCAATTTCCAGGATGAATAGCAAACTTCTTACTCCCAGCCACTGGTCGGATTACGAGCTGATCGACAGCGGAAATTTCGAAAAACTGGAACGTTTCGGACGTTATATTACGGCCCGGCCCGAACCTCAGGCGCTATGGAATAAATCCTTATCCGCATCGGAATGGACACAACGGGCCGATGCCTATTTCCGGAAAGACAAACGCAATGAAGAACGGGGAGAATGGGTTTGCAAACCCCATATGCCCCAACAGTGGTTCCTGGATTATCGGAATCAATCCCTGAAATTACGTATGCGTTTAGGTCTGACCTCCTTCAAGCACGTCGGAATATTTCCGGAGCAAGCCGAAAACTGGGATTTTATTTATCAACAGGTACAACGAACCGGCCGGGGAAGCCGGGTGCTGAATTTATTCGCCTATACGGGAGGGGCTTCACTGGCAGCCTGCTGCGCCGGAGCCGACGTCACTCATGTAGATTCGGTCAAACCGGTTATTACCTGGTCCCGGGAAAACATGGAAGCTAGCGGAATCGACGGAATTCGCTGGGTAGTCGACGATGCCCTGAAATTTGTACGCCGGGAAGTAAAAAGAGGGAAAAAATACAACGGAATCATCCTGGACCCCCCGGCTTACGGTCGCGGCCCGGAAGGGGAAAAATGGATATTGGAAGAAAATCTCAACGAATTGCTTTCCCTCTGCGGTCAGTTGCTGGAACCCCGGAACAGTTTCCTGGTTTTAAATCTGTATTCGATGGGACTTTCGGCCCTGCTGGCCCGGACGGCTGTCCGTCAATTGACCGGGAATTGTGCCGAAGAAGAATTCGGAGAACTTTATTTCACCGATACATTCGGGAAATCCCTGCCTTTAGGCGTATACTACCGCTTTCAACGATAACAGCCGGTTCCCGGAAACTCCGGGCCGGCTAAAACCTTTATCTGGAAAACAGCAATTCCCGGTATTTCGGCAAAGGCCAGATTTCGTCGTCCACCAGCAATTCCAGCTTATCGATGTGATAACGGATCTTTTCCAGATAAGGCCGGACTGTAGACGAATACGCTCCGGCACGCTCCACTTCGCTGACATAGGCATGATTGGCCAGCTTCCGGGCTTCGGTCATATCCGTAACCAGTGTGCGTATTTCTTGGATGTGCCGGGAAATTTCCTGGATCGATTCCAATTGAATTCCCCCCACTTCCGCATACATCTCCGGTAAAATTTCCTTTAATCCTTTTACATTTTCGATCAGGGTATTCTGGTAAACAATGGCTGTCGGTATAATATGATTTAATGCCAGGTCTCCCAATACCCTCGACTCGATCTGCAGTTTTTTCAGGTAAATCTCGTTCTTGATCTCGAAACGGGCCTCCAGCTCCCGCTGTGTAAAAATACCGTTCTTGACCAATAATTGCCGGGCCTTGTCCGACAAATAAGCCCGCAAACAACTAATACAATCGCTTTCTACCGATAACCCCCTTTTCTTAGCTTCTTCCTGCCATTCTTTACTATAGCCGTTTCCTTCGAAGCGGATTTTTTTACAGGCTATAATGTATTTCCGAAGTATTTGAAAAATCGCTTCGTCTTTTTTTACTCCCTTCTCTATCAAGGCATCGGTCTCTTTTTTGAAAGCCGTCAATTGTTCCGCTACTGCTGCATTGAGTACGATCATGGCGGCTCCGCAATTGGCGGAAGCACCGACTCCCCTGAATTCAAAACGGTTGCCGGTAAAAGCAAAAGGAGAAGTCCGGTTTCTATCCGTATTATCACGTATAATTTCCGGAATTTTTCCCACATTCAATTTTAATTCCGTTTTTTCATCGGGACTCATCTTCCGGCTACTTACCTTCTCTTCGATTTCATCCAAAATGGAAGCTAATTGCTGCCCTAAAAATACGGACATAATGACGGGAGGAGCTTCATCCCCTCCCAGACGATGCTCATTTCCCAACGAAACGATACAAGCCTTGAACAAAGCTTCGTGTTCCAATACAGCTTTCGTTGCGGCTGTCAAAAAAACCAGAAACTGCATATTCGATTTGGGGTTCTTCCCCGGCGATAATAAATTTACCCCGGTATCCGTCAGTAAAGACCAGTTGTTGTGTTTCCCCGAACCGTTAATTCCCTTGAAAGGTTTTTCGTGTAACAATACCCTGAACTTATGATGCCGGGCCACCCGCTTCATCGTAGACATCAGCAATTGATTATGGTCCACGGCCAAATTGGCTTCTTCATACACCGGAGCCAGTTCAAACTGATTCGGAGCACACTCGTTGTGCCGGGTTTTCGCCGGTATACCCAAACGATAACATTCATACTCCAACTCATCCATAAACGCATCGACCCGCTCGGGAATAGCTCCGAAATAATGATCTTCCAATTGCTGATCTTTAGCAGCCGAATGCCCCATCAACGTTCTTCCACACAATTTCAGGTCCGGGCGGGCATTGTATAAAGCTTCGTCCACTAAAAAATATTCCTGTTCCCACCCCAGAGAGGCCGTCACCTTCCGTACCTCTTTATCGAAATACTGACATACTTCGACCGCCGCTTTATCGATCAGGGCCAACGCCTTCAGCATGGGAGTTTTATAATCCAGAGCCTCCCCCGTATAAGCGACAAAGACTGTAGGAATACACAGGGTATTGTGATTGATAAAAGCGGGAGAACCCGGGTCCCAGGCCGTATACCCCCGGGCTTCGAAGGTATTGCGGATTCCGCCGTTCGGGAAACTGGAAGCATCGGGCTCCTGCTGTATCAATAATTTCCCCCCGAAGGATTCGATGACATTTCCGTCTTTCAATACATCCAAAAAACTATCGTGCTTCTCTGCAGTCGATCCGTTCAACGGATGAAACCAGTGCGTATAATGAGTCGCCCCCTTTTCCACCGCCCAAGCTTTCATGGCCGCTGCCACCTGATCCGCCAGCGTCCGGTCGATACTTCCGCCTTCGGATAAGATACGTTCCAATTTCCGGAACGCCTCTACCGATAAATAGCATCTCATTTTATCCATCGTAAATACATCCGCTCCGAAAATCTCCGGCAAACGAGGTCTTTTTACTTTTTCCAGCGGTTTACGCCCGGCCATTTCTTCCAAAGCCGAAAATCTGATTTTTGCCATACATCCTATTTTATAACTACACCTTCCTGAATATTGGGTACAAAAGTATAAAATAATATTATTTTCACGCTCCCCCCCTTCTTGGAATACCGGTTTCTTTTCAAAAATACATTTTTATTTCTTTCCGCTTCCCGAGCTTATTCTTATTTTCCACCCGCAGTAACTGTCCCGGGAATACATTATTTTTAATACCTTTGTCCCATAAAGTCCAGCTTATGAAAAAAATTGCAGCGATTCACGATTTGTCCGGTTACGGACGAGCCTCCCTGACGGTGGTCATTCCGATTCTGTCGGGCATGGGCTATCAGGTGTGCCCGCTCCCCACAGCCATACTTTCCGCACATAGCGAATACCGGGGATTCCGGAGTTTCGACCTTACCGATCATTTGCAGGAGATTATCGCACATTGGAAGGAACTCCGACTTTCTTTCGACGCTCTCTATTCCGGTTATCTCGCTTCCCTCCGGCAAATCGATATAGTAGCCGGCTTTTTCGACGACTTCGGGAAACCGGAAAATTTCATCGTTGTAGATCCTGTTCTGGGCGACCATCATTGCTTGTATCCGGGCATGAATCCCGCCATGGTCGGAGGCATGCGGGAATTGTGTAAAAAAGCCAAGGTAGTCACGCCCAATCTTACCGAAGCTGCCTTGCTCCTGAACCGGCAACCGGACCGGAAAGTTTCCTTAGCCGAAGCCCGGGAGTGGTGTCAGGAACTTGGTGAACTGGGCCCCGAATACGTCATCCTTACTTCCGCTCCCTCGGATAATTCCCAGTGTATCGCAACCCTGGCTTACAACCGGTCAGACCAACGGATGTGGAAAATAAGTTCGGAATACATCCCTGCTTCCTACCCCGGTACAGGAGACGCCTTCTCCAGCGCCCTCACCGGAAGTTTGCTGAACGGCGACAGCTTGCCGGAAGCCGTAGACCGGGCCGTCTATTTTATCCATATGGGTATAAAAGCAACCTTCGGATACGACCAGAATCCCCTGGATGGCATGAATCAGGAAAAAGTTCTTCATTATCTCAACGAACCCTTACCCAATTATCGTTATGAATTACTGGAATAAATACTTTTACTTTACTTCTCCCACCCTATGAAAGCCCTGATTACCGACCTCGACGGCACCATACTCCCTTCCGGAGGAGAAATCAGCCCCGCCAGCTATCACAGCCTGGAACAACTCGGTAAAAGCGGGATCGTACGGGTTGTTGCCACCGGACGCACCCTTTTCGCTGCCCGGAAATTTCTTTCCGACGATTTTCCGATCGACTACCTGGTGTTTTCCTCCGGAGCAGGTACCGTGAACTGGCAAACCAAAGAAATTGTAGAAGCACATCACCTTAGTCCGGAAGAAACCCGGGATATTGCCGATTATTTGTGGAATTACAACATCAATTTTACCATTCAGCGGGAGATTCCGGATAATCATTATTTTTATTATACCGATATGTATCCCGCACACAGTGATTACCGGAGACGCATTGAAAAATTCCGAGAATTCGGAACCCTCATCCGGGAAACTAAGGACATCCGCAGCGGTAGTACCCAATTCATCATGATACTCCCCGGGAACCGGCTTTCACTCGTTGAAAAAGTGCGGCGGGAACTTCCCCGGTATTCGGTTATCCGCTCCACCTCCCCCCTTGACAAACAGGCCATCTGGATTGAGATTTATCCTTCCCGGGTCAATAAAGGCACCACTTGTCAACGCCTGTTCGAAACTTTAGGAATCTCTTCCCGGGAATGCGCCGGAATAGGAAACGATTACAACGATGTGGATTTTCTGGAAATCTGCGGGGAAGCTTGTGTGGTGGACAACGCACCGGCTCAATTAAAGTCCTGCTACCGGAAAGTAAGCTCCGACCGGGAGGAAGGTTTCAGCGAATTCGTCAGGCGTATCTTTTGAAAACCCTCCTCTTCCCGCAACTCCCTATTCCACCTGTTTATAGAATTCCTTTTGCCTTTAGCAAACACTCCATACTCTGTTGCAGCTTCCGGGCCTCAGCTTCCGCCGCCAAAGCGAATTTTTCGCTTTTATCGGCAAAAATAATTCCCCGGGAAGAATTTACAATCAATCCGCAATGGGTGTTCATACCGTATTCAGCTACTTCTTCCAAACTTCCCCCCTGTGCTCCTACACCCGGCACCAACAGAAAATGATCGGGAACCCATTGCCGTATTCCCTTCAACATATCGGCTTTGGTCGCCCCTACTACATACATCATATTCTCCCGGTTCCCCCACTTTTGAGACACTTTTAACACCTCTTCGTATAATTTTACTCCCCCGCTTTCCAGGAATTGAAAATCAAAAGCCCCTTTATTCGAAGTTAAAGCCAACAAAATAACCCATTTCCCGGCATACTGAGTAAAAGGAAGTACGGAATCTTCCCCCATATACGGAGCCACCGTAATCGAATCGAAATCCAGCGCATCCAAAAAAGCCCGGGCATACATTTGGGAAGTATTCCCGATATCCCCCCGTTTGGCATCCGCAATGGTAAAAATTTCAGGATAATGCCTCCGAAGATAGCCTACCGTTTTCTCCAGGCTTTTCCAGCCTTCCACTCCCCGGCTTTCGTAAAAAGCGATATTGGGCTTATAAGCAATCGTTACGGCCGCCGTAGCCTCGATAATCGCTTTGTTAAACTCAAATACGGGATCCTCCGTATCCTGTAAGTGCGCAGGGATTTTCGCTATATCCGAATCCAAACCGACGCAGAGAAAAGATTTTTTTCTTTTTATCTGTTCAAAAAGTTCCGTATAATTCATGTCGATCTATATTTATAATTCTCATTCCTCCTCCCGTATCTCCTTCCTCCTTGGGCTATTACAATCCGCTTTCTTTCAATCTTTCCGTATTTTCTTCGATTTGCAACCGCTCGATAATTTCATCGATTTCCCCATCCATCACCGCAGAAAGATTATATAAAGTAAAATTTACCCGATGATCGGTCACCCGACCCTGAGGATAATTGTAAGTCCGGATTTTCGCAGAACGGTCCCCGGTAGATACCATCGTACGCCGCTGGGCGGCAATCTCATCCATGTGTTTTTGATATTCCAGAGCGTAAATGCGGGAACGCAATTCATTCATAGCCTTCGCCAGATTTTTAATCTGAGACTTTTCATCCTGACAGGTCACCACAATGCCCGTGGGAATATGCGTCAGACGGATGGCCGAATACGTGGTATTCACCGATTGACCGCCGGGACCGGAAGAACAATAAGTATCTTTCCGGATATCCGCCGGATTCAGATGAACGTCCACTTCTTCCGCTTCCGGTAAGACAGCCACCGTAGCCGCCGAAGTATGAATCCGTCCCTGTGTTTCAGTCGCCGGTACCCGCTGTACCCGGTGCACACCCGATTCATATTTTAAAATTCCATACACCCCGTTGCCGGAAACATTAGCGACAATCTCTTTGTATCCGCCCGCTGTCCCTTCGTTCGCGTTGGTCACTTCCACCTTCCAACCTTTCCGTTCGCAAAATTTCGTATACATCCGGAATAAATCTCCTGCAAATAAACAAGCTTCGTCTCCCCCGGTTCCTCCGCGAATTTCCAGAATGACATTTTTAGCATCTTCCGGATCGGCAGGCACCAGCAACAATTTAATATGTTGCTCCATCCCGGGTAATCTTTCCGTCAACTCCTCCAATTCCAACTGGGCCATTTCCCGCAACTCCGGATCTTCTTCGGCATTCAGAATCTCTTTCGACTCTTCCAGACTCTCCAACACCTTTTTATAATCGTCGGCAGCCCGGGTGATCTCTTCCAATTCCTTATATTCTTTCGTCAGCTTCACATAACGTTCCATATCTCCGATTACTTCCGGATCCGTTATTAACTGCCCGATCTCTTTAAACCGAATGTAATAAGCCTCCAATTTTTCTATCAGCGGATTCTCCATGCAAATATTCTTTTTCTGTTCCGGGGGCAAAAATAATATTTTAATTCCAGATTCCACGTCTTTTCCATCGAAGGACATTTCTCCTTACCAAAATGCAAAACAAGCGGCATCCCGAAAAACCCTATACCGGAATGCTTCCTCCGGCTCTTTGGAGGACCCGGGTGTATTGGATTTGGATATCTTCAATCGTTTCTTCCAGTCGCCGGAACCGAAACTCCGGGTAGCGCGCCAATAATTTGGCGGCAGAATAATAGGACCGATGATGAGCCGAACGCGCCGTTTCTTCCGTAAAAACCGGGGTACGGCCGGTCGCCTTCCCGAGCATCTTCAACGTTCTCCAGGCCAGGGAAGTCATCCAGGGTCTCATATACAAAAACGGCGGACGCTGTCCGGTTGCCCGGGCGATAACCGTAAACAATTCCTTGTATGTATAATTTCCCCCACTCACAACAAAACGTTCTCCGCACACTTGCTCGTCTTGCGCCAAGCGGACCATGACCTCGCAAACATCCCGTACATCCACATATCCACAAATACCTTTCGTATAAAAAGGCATTCCTTTCGAAGCCGTAAGAAACAAACGGGAACTGCTTCTCCCCCAATGCCCCGCTCCTAAAATGATGGAAGGGTTGACGACTACGGCATTCAATCCTCGGGCTACTTGCGTCCAAACCATATTTTCTGCTGCAATCTTACTTTGGGAATAGAGGGAACGAGCCCTCTCGAGGATCAGCGGTGTCTCTTCGTCTACGATTTCTCCCTCATAACGTGCATCTCCCAAAGCGGCGATCGAACTGACATAACACAAACGCACTTTATGCTTGCGACAGCAATGCGCCACGTTTTCCGTTCCTTTTAAATTGATGTCCAACAAACGCTCCCGGTCCTTACCGCTGAAAGAAACGACCGCAGCACAATGATACACGCATTCCGCCCCGGCGATCACCGGCTCCAGGGTCTCTTTTTCCAACACATCCCCTTCCACCCATCGGATCTTCCGCCAAGCACCGCCGGATGCTTCATATTGCAGAAACACCTCGTATACTTCCTGCAAACGGCTACCGCTCCGTTTCAACGCACAGACCTCAGCCCCCTTCTCCGCCAGATGATATAATAAATGGCTCCCCAACAATCCGGTAGCCCCAGTGACAAATACCATAATCCGTTTGATATTAAAACCCCTTCCTCCCTTTTATCCGCTCCCGATTAGTACTGAAAGATTTCACAGTTAATTTAACCTAAACGGATTTTCATCTCAAATAGTTTCAGTTCCGGTTTTCAGGACTCTTCCTTCAATTCCTTTTCCAATTTAGCCAACACCTCCCCTATCTTCTTCTCGTTATTCTCTGCCTGCCGGATATAGTCCTTCAAATTTCCGAAGTCCAGCATACGATTTCTTACCCCCTGGAATTTCATTAAATACTCCCAATGACCCAGAATATCGTTGTTTTCCGCATAATTATAAATGAAATCGACCCGGATATCGGATAAACTGTCGTATATTTTCTGCGTATAGCGTTCCACGTTTTCTTTATAGGATTGCAAACTGACATAACAATCCAGTAAATTGAACAGAAGCTCCGGACTGCTGAACGATTGAGAAGAAGCTTTATCCCGGATCAAATCCATCGCATACTGATTATACGCAAACGAAGAATAATACAAAGGCAGGTTGTAATAAGTCTTCAACGTATCGAGGGGTAATTTCCGGCACTCCCCTTTTACCTGGTAAATCAACTCCGTTCCCCTTCTCATATATTCAAAGTCCCGCCGGTTTTTCTGCAAATAAGACAGATTATTTTCCAATTCGGTTTTTAAAAAAAATATCAACTGTCGGAATTCTTTTCGTTCCTGTTTTTCTTTTATATAATCACTAATTCCGAAAGTAATAAATATACCCAACACAACGACGGAAAGTTGAACCAGATAGTTTTTAATAGTATGCCAGATCTTCCATTTTTTCCATTTTTTTCTCATAGGTATATAGACCGTTTTACCGCAGGATTACCGGGTAAACCATCCTGATTATGTGCTTAGCCGGCAAAATCCGCTGATCATTCAAATAAAAATTTCCTATTTATTTCAAAATAGAGTCATGAATCAAAAAATAACGTTAGCCTTCCGAAACACCGGATTTCAACCTTCCCGACCAGTTTCCACCCGGTCGGACACTGAACAAAAATCCCCGGAGTACGGTCCTATTTCCACTGAAATAAAATGGATTGCTTCACGTTTTCACCAAGACTAAAATGTACGGGACAAGTGTGAGCAGCCCGTTCCAACGCTTTCTTATCCTTTTCGGTATAAGCCCGGTCCGGCATATGAAAAATTACCGTAATTTCCCCGATTCGCCTCGGTTCCGCCGCCATAGCCTTGGTAATCTCTATTTCGGTCCCGCGAATGTCGATACCGACATTCTGAGCATATAACCCCATAATAGTCATCATACAAGCTGCCAAAGAGGTAGCACATAAATCGGTCGGAGAAAAAGCCTCCCCTTTCCCGTGATTATCCACCGGAGCATCCGTTACGATTTTCGTTCCGCTCTGTACATGTTCACATTCTACCCGAAGATCCCCTAAATACCTTGCTTTTACTGTAGCCATAATTTCAATTCTTTAAAAATAATGTATTCCATTTATTGTATTTCAATCAAATATCAACATAAAGTCCGGAATATGCCGGATATCGAAATCGGAGCCGGTAACGAGAATCAGATCGAACCTGACCTCTTTTTCCAATTTATTTCTCCGGATATAAGCCCCGGCTGCCTGCCTTAAATTCCGCCTTTTCTTCTCATCCAGCAATTCCCAGGGATATTCGGTCTCTTCCTTCCGCGTCTTTACTTCGACAACAATCAGCAAATCTCCGTCCGTACAGAGAATATCGATCTCCTTATGCCCTATCCTCCAGTTCCGTTCCAAAACGATATACCCCGCTTTTTCCAGATAAGCCACTGCTTTTTCTTCCCCCCGCCGACCGAAATCATAACGCCTGTCCATCCGCTAAGTTTTAACCAAATATAAACGAAAATTCCGAAATATTAAAACCGAAAGTGAAAATTTGTAAGTGTGTTCCCGGGAGATAAAACTTTTAACCTTTTGATTTCTAAACTTTATTGTGTATCTTTGTATGATTTTTTTTGGGAATACATATTATGGCGAAAAAGAAGGTTTTATTTATATCCTCAGAGATAACCCCTTACTTGCCCGAATCGGAGATGGCACATATAGGGCGGTATTTACCTCAAGGGATACAGGAAAAAGGAAAAGAAATCAGAACATTTATGCCCCGCTTCGGCTGCATCAATGAACGGCGTAATCAATTGCATGAAGTTATCCGCCTTTCCGGCATGAATCTAATCATTAATGATACGGATCACCCGCTGATTATTAAAGTAGCTTCTATACAATCTGCACGTATGCAGGTTTATTTTATCGATAATGAAGACTATTTCCAGCGAAAACACATCATCCGGGATGACAACGGAAACTTTTTTGAAGACAACGACGAAAGAGCTATCTTTTTTGCAAGAGGGGTTTTCGAAACGGTTAAAAAGTTAAGGTGGGCACCGGATCTGATCTATTGTCAGGGATGGTTTACGGCCTTAGTGCCCCTTTATTTGAAAAAAGAATATTTCGACGATCCGACTTTTGCCCATTCGAAAGTCGTATTTTCCACTTACAACGATAAATTCGAAGGTACTCTGCATCCCGATTTTCAGAAGAAGGTGCAAACGGAAGGGGTAAAAGCAAAAGATGTGACTCTGGTGAAAGAACCGACACACGAAAACATCAACAAACTGGCTTTCCATTATTCGGACGGTATTATTTTTAATAACCAGGAAGTCTCCCAGGAACTGAAAGACTTCGCCTGCCAAACGGGCAAACCGGTACTGGAATGCCCGAATAAAGAGGAATACATCGATACTTATTCGGATTTTTTCGATAAGATCATCGAATCAAAGAAATAAGCACGAAGCTGTATAAGAAACAAACTTATACAGCTTTTTTTTATAATGAAAAACACTTCAACAATTTTTTTATTTACTAATACTTAGCCTATATGTGTGGAATTGTAGCTTACATTGGTCCGAAAGAGGCCTGTCCCATCCTCCTCTCCGGTTTAAAAAGACTGGAATACAGAGGTTACGACTCAGCGGGAATCGCTTTAATCAATAATCATCAAATCAGTGTGTACAAAACCCGGGGACGGGTACATGACCTGGAAGAAAAAATCCGGCATGCGGATGTCCGCGCTCATATCGGAATGGGGCATACCCGTTGGGCCACCCACGGAGAACCGAACGATACGAATGCCCACCCTCATACCTCCATGCACGGGAAATTTTCTTTGGTCCATAACGGAATCATTGAAAACTATGCTTTATTGAAAGAAAAACTGATCAAAAGAGGCTACGTTTTTAAAAGCGATACAGATTCGGAAGTACTGGTCAATCTGATCGAATATATTTATCTAAAAGGAGGCATTGATGCCGAAATAGCGGTCCGCCTGGCTTTGAGCAAAGTAGTAGGCGCTTACGGTCTGGTCATCCTGTGTAGCGATGAACAAGATAAACTCATCACTACCCGTAAAGGAAGTCCCCTGGTTATCGGAGTCGGCGACCGGGAATACTTTGCGGCATCGGACGCTACACCCATCGTTGAATACACCAAAAACGTCATTTATCTGAACGACGACGATATCGCGGTTTTACGCAAAGACGGACTCTCTTTAAAAACCCGCAATAACGATTTACTTTCTCCCGATATCCAGCAAGTCGACCTGGACATTGAAAGAATCGAAAAAGGAGGATTTCCCCATTTCATGTTAAAAGAAATTTATGAGCAGGTACATTCTGTCCAGGACACCATACGGGGAAGGATAAATCCGGCTACTCCCGCCATTTTCCTGGGAGGGATTACGGAAATGATCCCCCGCCTGGTCGAAGCCAAACGCATTCTGATCGTCGGCTGTGGCACTTCCTGGCATGCAGGACTGGTCGGAGAATATTTATTGGAAGAAGTGACCCGCATCCCGGTAGAAGTGGAATACGCCTCCGAATTTCGTTACCGGAACCCGGTAATCGATGAGAAGGATATCGTTATCGCCATTTCCCAAAGCGGAGAAACCGCGGATACCCTGGCCGCCATCAAATTAGCAAAGGAAAAAGGAGCCACCGTTCTGGGCATATGCAATGTCGTAGGTTCCGGGATTGCCCGGGAAACCCATGCCGGAGTATATACCCATGCAGGCCCGGAGATCGGAGTGGCCTCGACCAAAGCCTTTACGGCTCAAATTGCGGTACTCACCATGATCGCTCTATTGGTGGGATACCGGAAAGGCACCTTGACCGCCGAGAAATACAACGCCTATATACAAGAATTATCCGCTTTACCTGAAAAAGTCAAACGTATCCTGGACAAAAACGACGAAATAAAAACCCTGGCTGGCCGCCTCAAGGATTGCAGCAATGCGATTTACCTCGGCCGGGGAGTTCAGTATCCCGTCGCTCTGGAAGGCGCTCTGAAATTAAAAGAAATATCCTATATTCACGCCGAAGGCTATCCGGCAGCCGAGATGAAGCACGGCCCCATCGCCCTGATAGACGAAAAGATGCCGGTGTTCGTCATTGCTACACGGGATACCTATTATGAAAAGATCGTGTCGAATATCAAGGAAGTGGAGTCCCGTAAAGGAAACGTCATCGCGCTTGTCAATCCGGGAGACGAACAGGTATCTTCCATCGCTCAACACATCATTGAAATACCGGAAACCCTGGAATTGCTTTCCCCGCTTTTGTCCGTCATTCCCTTTCAATTACTCTCTTACCATATAGCGGTCTTGAGAGATTGTAACGTGGATATGCCCCGCAACCTGGCTAAATCGGTTACCGTGGAATAAAGGAGAATCGAGGAGGGAAGATGTCCGCATCCTCCCTCCCCCTTCTCCTCACCGATTATTTTTTATCCAATTTCTCTTGCCATCTCCAGGCGTTCGCCAGGGTATCTACCAAAGGCATTTGCGCTTTCCAACCCAGCTCACGGTTAGCGAAAGAAGTATCCGCCCAAACTTTTTCAATGTCCCCGGCACGGCGTCCGACAATTTTATAATTGACTTTCTTACCGGTAGCTTTTTCGAAGGCCTGAATCAGTTCCAGCACAGAAACGCCTTTCCCCGTGCCTATATTGAAGTATTCGTAATTGGTTTTATTTTTCCCGTCGATCAAACGGCGAATCGCTACAACGTGCGCCTTCGCCAAATCCACGACATCTATATAATCCCGGATCGGAGTCCCGTCCGGCGTATTGTAATCGTCTCCGAATACGCTCAACTGTTCCCGGATACCGGAGACGGTTTGCGTCAGATAAGGAAGCAGATTATTCGGAATACCGTTGGGAAGTTCTCCGATGCAAGCGGAAGGATGGGCTCCGATGGGATTAAAATAACGCAAAGCGATCAAATTCATTTCCTTTTCCACCTTAGCCAAGTCCCGCATGATATCTTCGCACATCGCTTTGGTATTCCCATAAGGCGATTCCGCCTCTTTTCGCGGCGTCTGCTCGGTAACCGGCAAAACATCGGCCTGTCCGTAAACCGTACAGGAAGAAGAGAATACCAGGTTCTTTACTCCGAATTCACGCATACTTTCCAATACGTTCATCAGTGAGTTCAAATTGTTTTTATAGTATTCCAAAGGTTTATAAACAGATTCTCCTACCGCTTTGAGCGCCGCAAAATGAATAACGGCCTGGATATCCCGATGACGGGCAAAAAAATCACGGGTAGCCGCAGCATCCGTTAAGTCGATTTTCTCAAATTCAGGACGAATGCCGGTAATTTTTTCAATACCGTCTAACACCTGTATATCGGAATTCGATAAATTGTCCACAATCACAACCTCAAAACCGCTCTGCTGAAGTTCAACCACCGTATGGGAACCGATATAGCCGGTACCTCCTGTAACAAATACTTTCATCGTGTAAAAATTTAGAATGTTAATGTTTCTCATTCAAAGCATACAAAGTAAGCAATAAAATATGAAATTTATATAAAAATCCAAGCATTTCTATGGAACTTACCGCTCTTTTATCTATTTTTGTACCATGCATAAGTTTATAGAATACATATCGGACCTCTTGTTTTTACACGATTGTGTAATCCTCCCCGGTTTCGGAGGCTTCATCTGCAATTATAAAAACGCTCGCATCGATGAAAGCAACGGTACGATCTATCCCCCGGGAAAAGACATTTTATTCAACCGGAACCTGGTGCAAAACGACGGTCTTTTAATCAACTGGATAGCCGGGAAAGAACAGATTACTTATGAAAAAGCTTTGCGGCAGGTACAACTCTTCTGCGAAGAACTGCAGGTGAGACTCAATCAGAAAGAGCATATCCTTTTCGGAGATATCGGTACCTTTTATACCGATCGGAGATTCAATGTTATTTTCCGGCCATCCGATACCAACTTTCTGGCCGAAAGTTTCGGTATGGAAGGCTTGGATAGCCGGCAATTTTTTTCCGGAACCGGTAGACGGACCACTTCCGCCTACATCAATATGGATTCGGGGAACTGGATACACAAATCCCTGAAATACGGAGCAGCAGCGGCCGTAATCGCAGGTATCGCCATGATTACCCGCTTCGGTATCGTGCATCTGTCCGATTCCTCCGCTCTTCTGCCCATTACCAATACCTCTACCGTACAACCCATTCTCCCTTCCTTTCCGGAAGATGTGCACAGGCATTTTCAAAAACGCATTGCCATTTCTCCGGATTACGACTATGTCGATTACGATCCCTGGCAAGAGCAATGACCCCTTACTGCTTCAAATGAAGCAAAGCCTCCAATACACAAAATAAAATATAAAAGGGGATAATAAATACGATTACACTCCATCCGATACATACGGACAGGACAACCAATAACGAAAAATAGAGATACCGGATCTTATTATTCTTCCAGGAAAAACCGGAAATTTTTAAGGAAAACATAGGCAGTTCACTCACTAACAGGAGAGATAACACAACTACACTCACAGCAAGCACCCACACACTCCCGAATAAAATCTGATAGGTTTCCGGCAAATATAATCGGGCATACATCAGACTTACCCAGAATAAAGCGTGAGCAGGAACCGGCATTCCGATAAAGGAAACCGACTGACGAACATCCAAATTGAATTTAGCCAGACGAAAAGCCGAGAAAAACGGAATAATCAAGGGCAAGAAAAGTAAAAATTGCTGCCATACAGGCAAAACCCAGATACTCGTCTCCTCCTCTCCCAGCAACGTCCATCGGATCAACAGGTGGGCCAATACCGCCGGTGCTAAACCAAAACTGACGATATCAGCCAGGGAGTCCAATTCCTTTCCCATTTCCGACTTAACATGCAACAAGCGGGCAGCCAACCCATCGAAAAAATCAAAAAACATTCCCACCAAAATAAACAAAGCCGCCCAATCAGGACGACCGTATAAAACCATAAATACAGACATACTGCCGGACATGACGTTCAAACCGGTCAGTAAATTAGGGATGTGTTTTTTCATCTCGGATTCCTTTATTTTATAAAAACCGGCTGCTGTATCCGGCTATTTTCACTTTCTCTACGCAACCTCAGACAGAAAGTTCCCTTCTTTCCCGGGCTCCCCCGCTTATTTATCACACGAAAATAATTCTTTTTATGCAGAACTTTTACGAATCGGGAATAAATTTTTAACTTCGTTACCTCAAAAACGGAATTCAACGATGACAGACAAAAAAACGCTTCAATCTCCGAAATTCCTCATTATACGGTTCAGTTCCATAGGTGACATCATCCAGTGCATGGGAGTGATCAGTGGAATAAAAAACCACTTCCCCCAAGCGGAAATCCATTGGATAGCCCGAAAAGACATGTCTTCTTTTCTGGCTATGGATAAAAGAATCCACCGCATATGGGCCTTTGATAAAAAAGAAGGCTTAAGCGGACTTTTAAAAATGGCAGACCAACTTAAAAAAGAAAATTTCGATTATATATACGACGCCCATAGCAACATCCGGTCGAATGTATTGAAGATAAAATTACTGTCCTTCTGGAAATCCCGCCCCGCTTCCGTTTTACGCAGCAAAGAACGGCTGAAACGCTTTTTACTTTTCCGCTGGGGTATCAACAAATTTCCCTGGCCGTTCCGGGGCATGGTCTCTTATCAGAAGCCCCTGCAAAAATGGGGCATTACCGACTTTTATTCCGACTATCACGACTGGTATTTCCCCCGGGAATTTAGCACACGACTGTCTCCTTATATCGACAGCCGGACCATTACTCTGGTTCCTTCGGCCAACTGGGTTAAAAAGCGCTGGCCGGTAGGACACTGGATCGATTTGGTCCGTCTGCTCCCCCACTATCGTTTTATCATTTTGGCCGGACCTGCCGATACGTTTTGCGAAGCGATCCGGGAAGCCGCTCCCGACCGGGTAACTAATCTGGCCGGAAAAACTTCCCTGCTGGAATCCTGTTACCTGGTAAACCGATCCCAACTCGTAGTCAGTGCAGATACCGGTTTTATGCACGCCGCTGATCTCTTCGGAATAAAAACCCTGGCCCTGATGGGGCCTACCGCTTTCGGATTTCCTTCGGGAAAACAGGCGGAAATTCTGGAAGTAGATCTGCCTTGCCGCCCTTGCACCAAAGACGGAAGCGGCAAATGTAAACGGGCCGTTTTTCAGCAATGTATGACCGACATTACTCCCCAACGGGTGGCCCGGCATATCCTTACTTATTTTCAGGCTCCTTCATCCAACACAGGCAAAGGGATATGATATTGTTCTATTTTCAACTTCAAACGCGTTTTCCGTTTTTTCAATGCATCAGGCGTAATAAACAAAATACGGGCGATATTTTTATTTTCCAATTCTTCTTCCATCAACAGCATGAGTAAAATATCCTGAGTGGCCATATCCACCGGACCGTTCACCATTCGGCTCAACCAATCCTGCCGATGTACACACAAGACTTCCAATAAACTTTGAAAATAGGTTTCTTTGCTATTTTTACTCAATCTTTGATAATCTTCATAAAAAGCGGGAACTTTCTCTTTCAGATTCGTTTCTTCGACCAATTGGTCCAGTTTTTCCATATAATGCGCATGAGCCAGTTTCAATACATCCTGAACCGTTACTCTCAAAAAAGGATCACAATTCTCCTTCACAACCGTTTCCCCCACCGGCTCTTTTCTTTGCGTCTTCCAGTATAAAACGACCAGTACACTTACCGATATCATAAATAATATGATAAAAACGACCAATATTAATTCCATATTCTATACGATTAAAATACTATTCTTCTTTTCCGGTCTTTACTTCCATACAATCCAGAGCGATAATAAACTCGGTTCCTTCGGCATGGCTCACAAAACGAATCGTTCCCCCCATACTCTCCATAATCCGTTTCGAGATGGCTAAACCCAAACCTGTCCCGCTGGTTTTAGTCGTAAAATTAGGTTCGAATATTTTTTCCCGGATTTCGGGCGAAATCCCCGTTCCGTTATCTTTTATCCGGATAACGGCCTTCTCTGCCCCTTGACTGACTGAAACCTCAATCCGGCTGCGCCGGCCTTCCGGTATACTTTGTTCGGCATTTTTCAATACATTGATAAATACCCGCCTCATCTGTTCCCGGTCGGCGAATACATAAATACCGGGTTGGATGTCACATACCATCTCATCTACATTCTTTTCGAACAACTTGACACAGCTGTTCACCATCTCGCTGATTTCGAATTCTTCGCTCTTGGTAACGGGAATTTTGGCAAAATCGGAGAAAGCGGAAGCAATCGAGGCCATATTGTCAATCTGTTCGATAAGAAGGGCTGAAATATCTTTAAATCGCCGTCTGAATTCCTCCGTGTCTTCAATCTGTAAAGAACGTTGCATGAACTGTATATTCAATTTCATCGGGGTCAAGGGATTTTTTATTTCATGAGCGATCTGCCGGGCCATCTCCCTCCAGGCACTTTCCCTTTCTGACTTGGCCAACTGATTCACACTGGCCTCGAGTTTTTCCACCATGTTGTTGTATTCCCGCACCAATCCCCCCACTTCATCCCGCCGATGATAATCTATTTTTTCATTTTTTCCTCCGATACGCATTTCTTTCAACTTATCGTTCACCATTTGTAAAGGTTTGGTTACCCGTTCCGCCACCACCCCCGATAAAATAAAAGCCAGCACCATCACCACAATAGCAATGTTTACCGCAATAATCACCATAATGACAATGTCCAGATTCAATTCATCGTTTTGCGTAAAATAAGGTACGTTTAAAATATACGTCTTTCCATCCTCCAACACCAAAGGCATATAAGCCGCCATATAAGCCAACTCGCCTATTTTTTCCTCCCCCACATAACTCATGGCTCCCTCCCGGATCACCTGTTCCAAAGCCGTAGCATTGACGAGATAACCGTCGAAACCCGTACTGAAAATTTCCGGACGGGAAGTAGCTACAAGCAGTCCCTTATCAGAATAAATATTGATATCGATGGTCAATATCTCGGATAATTCCGTCAGCACATCCATAATTTCCGGGCACTTCTCATACTCCACACAGGCCAAATGCTCCAATTCTTTATTGATATACTTCAATAATTCCGTAGCTTTAGCTTTATGGCGATTTTCAAAATTTTTAGTGTTCAGGTAAATCGACAAGGCCGTCAGAATGACAAACAAAATAAAGATCAAAGAAATGATACTATTTTTTATCCTGGCTTTCAAGGTCCCTTTCCGGAAATTAATGTTGTGATTCAGGCTGAAAAAGACCCCGTAAGAGGAAAGAAGAATACATACGAAAAAAGCATAAAGCACATTCAGGTAGTACAGGGAAAAAATACTGGCATGCAGACTCATCACCAGTAAACTATTGTTGTCTACCGGAATCAACATATGGGAATAATCGTCTTTTTCTATGATTTCTATGTTTCCATGCACATCTCCGAAACGATCCTGAGTTTTATAATAATTGAAATCTCCGGAAGAATAAATCAATTGTCCGTTTTTATATTTGGCATAAGAGTAGGGATATACCACATTTTCACCTTCCACGGACTTACGGGACAAGATCTGCGGATATCCGCTTCCTTCACTGTCCTTGTTGGAGTCGAACTGCAAATACAAAGTCACATCTCCGAATACGAATTTTCCGATATAAGAAACAAAACCGTCAAAATCCACCAGCGAATAGAAATTGGAACGGGGAATTTCGTATCCGTAATCCTGTATCAATTTGCCGAAATATCCGTTACAATCCCACAACTGATTGCCGGGATCTACGATTAAACTATCCTGAGCCCGGCATAAGGTAATGTTCGAAGCATAATTATAACCGTTCAGGTCCAGCAAATCGTCGGTCAGACACATCTTTAAAAATTCCTCGTTATAATTGGCTACCAAATCGGCTATAACCTCCGAATCGTTAATTTGCGTACTGATCTCCGCCAGCTTTCGTTCGAAATTATAATCCCTCTCTTCTATCAGTTCGGTAGCATATTCCAGACGCTGCGTCAGTTCCCGGTATTGTTCGTACTTCTGAGTCACCAATACCACATACATGGACAACAAGAACATACATAACAAATAAATACTCCGTTGTATATCCCGCTTCACCACATAACGGTTCAAGGCGACCAATAAGTAAATACCCATCAAAAAAATACACCCCCAAAAATGAATATACAGATCGAAATAATAGCATATCAAAGCGCTTCCGATCAATATTCCCCCCGCCAGTTTCAGCATAATAGAAAGAGGAATCAGATTTTTTCCGATATTCACACTTCCGTCGATAATGATAATCAATCCCAATCCTCCCATAATGATAGCGACAAAAGCAATAAAGGAAGGGATGCCGATATCGATAATTTTAGCAATATTCAAATAAACATCCGAATGCTCTATCAGAGAACGAATCGAGTAATTCAGAAAAAACACATATAAATTCGACAAGACGATCAGCCCGGTCAAAATGAAATACCGGTAGTGCTTTACCTTTCTGTTCTGGTAATCGATCTTCAGATTCGCAAACGAAATATACAGCACCTGCACCAAGGAAAAAGCCGACAATAGTAAATCGCCGATAGAAACGACCATCCCTTCTTTCACACTATGGTCGAACAAGGGCAACCGGTAAACCGATTCCGGGATATGATAGCTCAGCATAAAATAACGCAGGGCAGCGAGCAAAAAGATAAATCCCAGAATATAAATCAGTTGTATTTTTAAAGAAGGAGCATTTTCCAGCAATATATCGTAAACATAGAACAAGCTGATAAAGAACAAAAGATACAACAGCAACAAAATATAATTAGCCGAATGATCCTTGTAGTTCTCATTGTGCCGAAGATAAAAAAGCACGTTGCCATCCCGGTCCCGGATGACCCTTTCATGCCCCTCATCGAACTGATTGATCTCGATATTATCCGCATTCTCGATCCCGATATCCAAAAAATTTCCGAAACGGTTCTTGACATACTTATTGTTATAAGGATAACTGTCTTTAATATGGAGTAAAGCAAAATACGAGAGTTCCCCTTTATCCCTTCTTCGGACTTCGTAATAGGCATTATTGATTTTGATAAAATTTTCTCCGGAATTCAAACGTTCATACAAGCCGTCCATCCCGATGATTTTGTTGGTCCAGAAAAAAATTTCTCCCTTTTTAAAACCGGCGAAAATCAAATCTTCGTCCCCATCGAACCGGTCGATATCCACGCTATCTTTAAAACTTTTCAGTCTTTCATCGGCTTCTGCTTCTTTTTTATGCAACCGATCCTCAAACCGCCCCACCCAATTGTCCTGATCCTGCCGGTCGAAAAGATATTCCCAGGATAAAGCCCCCAGTAGTAAACAAAAACCCGTTATAAAAATAATCAGTGCCTTTTTCATTTCTCCTCTTTATTCATGATGATAGGGCTCTCCTTTCAGAATCGTCATCGCCCGGTACAATTGTTCGGTAAACAGGATGCGGACCATCTGATGGGAAAAAGTCATTTTAGACAACGACAAGGTATCATGGCTCCGCCTATAAACCGATTCCGAAAAACCATAAGGTCCCCCTATCACAAAAACCAACCGTTTTATTCCGTTCAACATCTTTTGTGCCAGAAATTCCGAAAAACCGATCGAAGTATATTGTTTTCCTTTTTCATCCAGCAATACGATAAAATCCGAAGCCTGTACTTGTTCCAAAATACATACCCCTTCTTTCTCTTTCTGCAATTCTTCGCTTATATGCTTACTATTCCGGATATCCGGCACCACTTTTATTTCAAAAGAAATATATCGCTTCAGACGCTTTTCGTACTCTTCTAGTGCCGCCCGTACGTAGGAGGCATCCGTTTTTCCGATCACCAACAAACAAATCTTCATTCTATTACTCTTTAACACCCTAAAATCCGCATCCGACTCCACCGGCTTCCCGAACGAAAGTAACATTTTTTTTACACATCGCTTGCATAAAACCGGATTTTATCCCTATATTTGCACCCGTCAAAGCTTTTTAAGCCTCAGACACACGCCAGTGCAGGTCCCATAGCTCAGCTGGTTAGAGCACCTGACTCATAATCAGGGGGTCCTTGGTTCAAGCCCAAGTGGGACCACGATTTTAAAACCCAATTATCTTATTTACAGATAGTTGGGTTTTATAGTTTAACAAATTGCAAAACATTTGCAAAATCAAAAATAAGCGGCTGGTTAGAGCCGCTTATACACACAATAAAGGTAAATGATCAGTTTTCGGAGGGCTGTTTTGTGGATTTTTTGCCCTCCTCTTCCTCCAATTTTTTTTTATGCTTCTGGATGTGGGAAATTCCCAGCGTCAGGATTGTGAGAATGATGTCCCATAATGTCGATCTCCAGTTGGTTGCCATAGTTGCCTCCTTTCTTTTTGTGCGGTGTTATCTCCGCGGGTTATGAGCCGGCCGATTCTTCGGCTATGTTTGTGACGGTGGTCTGACGGGCGGATGCGTAACCGCTCAGGGTGTTGATGGCATAGATTTGTATCTGTACTTTGTCACCGACGACAGGAGTTCCGAATTGGGCGGTGTACTTTTCGGTGATGACAGCCTCAGAGGCTCCACCGGCAACCGTTCCTACCTGCCGGAGTCCGTTAATGTTGGTGCTTTGACCGACAGACAACGGAGTAATCCGCACTACCAGCACGTCGTTTTCTTCAACGTTTCCCTCCAAAGCGATTTTCAATTCTGAGCCTGAAAGATTTACGGCTTTGAAGTCCGGAAGCAAGCCGGTCAGCCGGTTGATTTCGGAAAAGCTGTATTATTATGAGCAGATAAACAGCGAGCTGGAGGAAATTATGAGGATAAAGGCTAAAAACGCAGTGGCTTAGTTGTTCACCCCCTAAAAACAGAAAGTTATGGCAAAGATTGATATAAGGGAAAACAGGGCAGAAATGCCGGAAAGGAGAAATGTATTGAGAAAGGTCATCAGCCCGGCAGTGGCCGAGGTGGCCGTGGAGATCAGGACGGAGACGCCGGAGGTACACTACCTGAAAGTGCAAGGTTTGCTTGAGGAAGGAAGAAAGGAGGTTCCTTTTTTACGGTTGAAAGGGAAATGGATGAGGGAAGCCGGGATTGTGGAGGATTCGTATGTGAGCGTAACGGTGATGGAGGGGTTGCTGCTGATCCGGAGGGTGCGGAGCGAGGTAGGATGATAAACGGATGATATTGGAACGAACAGGTATGAATGTTATCAAACGGAAGGCTGTCCGAAAGGGCGGCCTTCGTTGTGTGAACCCTTTATGAACCCTTTGTGAGCCAATTATGAGCCAATTAAAAATCCTTCCAAAGTTCATCTTAACGTATAAGAAGTCCCTTTACCCCGCGTACCTGACCGAATTAATCTGTCTTCTAAAGATTGAAGTAACCGTGTAGCCGTAGGCTTACTTATATTTAATAGTTTTTGCACTTCGGAGTTAGTAATAGTACCATTTTGAAGGACGTATTGAATGACTTTGATGGAATTTTCATCCAAACCTTCGGCGGAAAGCTGGGAACGAATATCGGAATAGAAAGTGAGCATCATGCCGGATTGGTAATCAATTTGGGGCGGAAGTTGTTTTTGTTCGAGGGTGGACTGGATGATTTTCCGGAAGCCTCTCCCCCATGTTTCGATGTCACCACTACGGAAGAGTGCATTGGCGATGTCGGGATTATGGGGACGTGAGGGATGTTTTTGGAGCAGGTTTTAAAGGGTCCAATTATCGGGGAGCTGTCCGGCGTTCCAGAATACGATGTGGTCGGGATAAACGCTTATCTGTATGGGCGCGGCATCGGCATAATCTTTGTGGGCGATGGCATTGAGCAGGGTTTCGCGCAGGGCCGAAGCCGGGAATGCGGGTTTTTCCTGACGGGTAAATCCTTCGTAGGTGATGGCGTACGTGAGGTATTTGGTTGTCAGGAGGTCGATGGCCCGGTCGACTTGGAGCATGAGTGGGCCATGTATTTCGTCCTGAAAAGCGAGGTCGTCATCGGTGGTGCGGAAGAAGCCGATTTTTATGTATGCTCCGGAGATGTATTTTTCGGGATCGGGATGAAAAAGGAGGACGGCAGCGCGTTTTAAGAGGCCGGTTGTATCATCAACGAGGTGGAGATCATGGAGGAGGTGTTCGACAGAATCGTTGAGGACTTCGGCATCGACCCGGTTGCTTTTTGCAGCCTGCCGGCAAAAACGGCGGAGGGCTTCGCCGGAAAGGTCGGCAATGGAGAGACGGGGAACAGGTATTCCGTCCCAGCGTTTGCCGGTGCGCTCAATGATGAATTTATTGAGGGCCTGGCCTTTGAGTTCCTGTTTGGTGCTACCGGAGCGGTAATGGTATTGACCACGGTAGTTTATGGGATAGGGATAAGGTTCTACGACTATTTCGATGTATTCGTTTTGGGTGGAGGGATCGGTCAGGAGGTTTACGTCGGCAATGATTCCAAGGGTATCCTGTATTTTGTTGGGGATGTCCTCGGAAAGTTTTTTGGCTTTGTCTACTCCTACGACGTGTCCGCTGTCGTCGATACCGATGTAGAGCTTGCCACCGTCGGCATTGGCAAAGCCGCATATACATTTGAGGTATTCGTCACGCCATGTTTCTTTGTATTCGAGGTTCTGGTTTTCGGACATGGAGATAAGGATTAGTTGGTGATAAGGCAAAATTAGTGTTTTTTGATAAACTAATCTACACTTAATAAATTATCTATTTTGCATTCTTCATGAAGTAATAGAGTATGTGAACCCTTAATGAGTTCCACCAAAGCTGTTTGGTAATAAGTCAGAAAAGATAACATATACTTGTCATGTAGTGCTTCAACTGTTTTAAAAAGAGAATCCCGATCAGGTTGTTTTAATAGTTCTTTATATTCTTCCGGGGTAAACATAGTTATACCTGATATTTTATCCCCTATTCCTGTATTCATAAGATAGTGATGACATTTTTTCAGGTCGTTACCACATTTATATAGTAGTATTATACGTATATTCAAAAGTATCATATCTGCATATCTTTTACTTAATTCCCTGAATAAATTCAAATACTCTTCTTCTTTAGTATCTGTTTGAGAATTAAAAAGAAGTGTAAATTGATTAGGTATGGTTGTTGTTTCACGAAATAAATCATCAAATACATCTGAGGCAGAAAGGGGATTATCTTTTCTCCGAAGGATCGCATTTTTCAAAGTTGCAATATTAAGATAAGCAATATTTTTTTGTAAGGCTTCTCTAAAAAGTTCTAACCATTTTTGTTTTTGAGTGTATTTTAAAGTATTTATTTGAAGTGTTTTTAATTCCCGGTGATAACGCATATTAAAATAGATAATAATTAAAGTAGCTGCACCTGTAATGTAAGTAGCCCAAAATATCAACCAATCTTTTTCATTACCAATTATCTCTACCTTTGAGGGCTTTTCTACTAATAGTATAAAATTAAGTATAAAGGGAAAGATAAATAAAAAGGGGATGCCTATGCACCACCACCAATTTCGATATAACCATTGCTTTTTTTTCATTTGCTTTATTTAATTTTTGTCAAAAGTAACCAGAATTTGAATTAATTACTATAACACTATACGGTTTTATCCTTTGTTATATTTTCCACAAAAGTCCATAAAGCAGTAAAGGAACGGAATGAGAGGGTGCAGTATCCGGGGAGGATGAGGTGGTAGAGGCCGGTGCGGATGTGGATGCGGGCATGGAAACGGGCGGCTTTGCGCTGGAGGCGGCGGAGGTTTTTGGGAGTGAGTTTTTTGAACATAGGTTTTGGATTATTAGGGGTTAGTCTTTGGTTAGTGGATTTGGAACCGGGGGTAAACGGGTGCGGATCATGAGGGCGACGGATTAACGGGTGATGTAAAGGAAGATTTCGCGGTGGGTAACCTGGATGCCACGGGCGAGGGCTTCGAGCTGACGGAGGGCGGCACGGGATTCGGTGAGGCGGCCGTTGCGGAAGTCGATGCCGGTGAGGATGCAGCCGAGGGTGTCGGCGGGGGTGTTGCCGGCGTGGATGAGAATGCCGGAACGGTGGGGAACGTCACAGAGGTAGAGTTTTTGGAGACCGTGACGGGGGCTGCCGTGGAATTTGAGCCGGTAGGCAGCAAAGGGGACAGCGGTATTGGCGGTGTGTGGAGGGTGTTTTCGGGAGGATAGTACGGCGGTTCGAGGGTGCGGACATAAAGCCGGTTGCGGTAGAGTATGGAGCCGATGGTCCGGTCGGTGTAAAATTCTTCGCGGACGAGGATGAGAGTGTGGAGGTTGGTTTACATGGTGTTAAGGGTTTAAAGGTTTGGAACGATAGTTTTTACAGGCTTTTTGTTTTGCTGAAACGGTGCGCTGTTTCTGGCCGTAGCAGCGGCCAACCTCCCGGTCGAGGATGTTGGGATCGATGAGGAAGTGGAAGCAGCGACCACAGTAGTAGGTGCGTTTTTTCATGGCCGGAAATATTTACAGGGTTTGGAACGGGGTTTGACTTTTGCCCACGCATAGGCGCGGCGGTGTTCGTAATGCAATTGTGCCATACGGAGGCTGCAAAAGGTGACCTCCGGGGTTTGGCGGAAATGGCGGCAGAAGCGGCATTGAGGCGGTGGTGGTTTCATGGTTGCAGGTTTTAAGTGAGTTGTAAGATGTTGACACCGATTTCTTTAAGGCGTTCGTAAATGCAGCCGAGGATGGCAGAGCAGCCGAGGCGGATGATGTCACGGAAGGTGGCGGGGACGAAGGTGCAGTAGTCGTGACGGATGATCCGGCCGGCAAATTCGGTGCAGAGGGTGGTAAGATCATCAAAAACAAAGCGATCGACGGCAGCGGTAACGCTGCGGAGGGCGCTCAGGGTACGGGACAGTCCCCAAAGTTTACCCGGACGAGGAGACGAGGCGGGATGTCTTCGTATTTTTTGTATTCGGAGAGGAGGTTTTTGCAAAGGTATTTACAGAGGTAGCGGGTGAGGTCGCGGACTTTGCGGACGCTGTGGACGTCGGTGCTGTTGGGATTGCGCCAGCCGGAAGCGTGACCAGCGATGTAGCGACGGCGGAGGGTTGCGGAATCGGCTTGGTTGATGTAACGGTTGTAGTAGTCGGTGAAGGTGTGTATTTCGGCGCTCATGCGGTCGGTGTAGGTATCGACGTAGCCGAGTTTGTTCTGGATGCAGTTCCATTTTTCGCGGAGTTTGGCGGACCTCCTGCGGAGAGTATAGGACAACAATGCACGCCGAAGGAGGGCGTGCATAAGGGTTTGTATGGTAATTCATAGCACGGTTTCAGGGTGTAAAGCTATGAAGAAGTTTACAAAAAAGGAATTATTGTTATTTTGCTTTTCTGAAATAGTTTCGATCTGATCTGACAGTTAAAGGGCAAACAATTAAGTTTGTATTGCTAAATAGGGACTATCCAAAACTTTGTGTAAATGAAAAACGGACAGGATTTGAGTGCTATACTTGAATCCTGTTTTCAAAAATAGTCAAAATCGCATGAATTACTCATAAAATTAAGTACGTGGTAAAATTAATAATTTAGCTGTGTGACCTTTAATTAGAGTCTTGAATAAATATACCCTTTACAAACGTCTATACAGGGTGTCCTCTTCACACTGTCTGTAATAGATTAATATTTTTCACTTTCACTTCTATTTTGGTTGTTCGATTTCGATGCACGGCCTTTACCTATATTGTATCGTATGCTGATTTGCATCAATGCATTATTAACCCTGTCATCCTCCCAGGATGTATGTCGAAAATTTGGAATATTGATATCCCTGTATGTACGCTTTGATACTAAGTTTGTAGGTAGGACAAATGTAGCCGATAATGATAACTTCCCTTTACAGAGCGAACTCATGGCACCTAACATGAATCTTTCCTCCTGGCCATATTCCTCTCCTTGCAATAACGGCAATTTGTCGTGTCGTAAGAAATAAGCTGCTATAAGAGAAACATAAGACTTCAGCCGATAGGTAGCCATCGCATCTACATACCAGGTACGTCCCCGTTGCCATATACTTTCAGAGCCTTTTCTTCCATACCATTGATAATTTGCTGTAAAGTTTATCTGAAACTTTTCTCCAATAGTATAGTCGCCACTGACTCCGATGTATTGATGCAGATATTTGCTGCCCGTCAATGTTTCGACGACATAATCATTTCCCACAAAATACCAAGGAGTGATATCATTCGCGGAATGCTTCAGCAAATAAGTAAACTCAATGATTTTCGGTATATTGACTCTCCATTCCATATAATGCATGACTCTCTCCTGCAAATCCGGATTACCTCGGTACATCAGGATCGGATTCTTATTATATGTGATTGTTGATAGCTGGTCTAAATTGGGGTACTCCACATTACAAAAATAATTGGCAGAGACCGACAACTTTTTCAGTGGCTGCCAATATAATTTGGCTGAGGGCATCCATGAATAACGGCAGTCAGAATCAAGACCATTATCTCTGTCCACGAATAAAATATTGCTACCCACAGCAAAACTTATTTTAGGGTGAGGATTTATCATTAAGGACAAATAAATGTCATGACGATTTTCGGAAGAACAAAATAGTTCTTCTCCTGTATTTTTATCCTTGTTGATATAGGATTTATCGGTATAAGTATAGCCGATATTACTACTCAATATACTGTTCCAAGTATTGTTCACATTCAAATTATACCTCCAAAAGTCTTTTCTGCCTAAATAATATAACTCTGAATGTTCGGACGATTCTTTATAGAGTTTGTTCTCATTAACATGGTAATAATTGTATGTCAAGTCACTTGTAATGACAAAGTTATCATTTATCTCGCCCCTATAAAAAAGTCCACTCGTCGAATTTAGATTATGATACTTGTTACTGCTTTCCGATAGGGGTAACTCTTCCGGTGTCCTATAATTCTCATAGTCAAAATACTTTCTACCATCTAACCAGGACTGAAATGAAAGAGTATGTTTAGGTGCTATCTTATAATCTGCTCCTAAATTTACCTTGAAACCTCTGATTGTATTATTTTTATTCGGGTGGCGATAGTCTTCTATTGCTGTCGCCTCTGACCTGTCACCATGGTATAAGTAACTATAGGATGTAGCACTGTACATCTTTTTATTACTTACACCCATCTCACTATAAATATTCCATTTATCTAAGGTATAAATGAAGTTTGCTCCTAAATTTTCACTATGCGAGTTAGGAGTGCGTAAAGACATCAAACCCTTAGATTGGATACCCAAATCATGGCCTAAATAGGTATCGTATGTAATAAAGTTAAGCACGATCGGTATATCACCATACTTACCTTTCGGAAAACGGAGCAATTCAATTTTCTTTATTCGTTTAGGATTGAGATTTTGCACCAATTCTTTGCCAACCTCTCGCCCATTGATCATTATGGGAACGTCTCTGTATTCACCAATCTTTACAGCATCGGACATCCAATCTACACGAATGCCACTTAAATTGTCTAAAAGTTTAAGAGAATTGCTTGCACTATTTCGCAAAGAGTCCGTTAGAAAAAAGGTTTCTGTTATAGCGTCCTTATGTTTTGGATCACCTTTAACCATAACTTCTCCCAGAATCGTTGCATCCATGTTAAGCACTATATTTCCCAGATGACCTGGGTAACAAGTCCTATTGACTTTCTCATATCCGATAAAAGAAAGCTGAAGTAGATATTCTTTATTCTCTTGTACCTTGAGTTCGAATTGTCCCTCCAAATTGGTTGTTGTCCCTGTTATATATGTCGAGTCCGAAGGGTTCCTGAGGACACAGTTTACCCCGACAATAGGATTGCTCTCCTGGTCGATAACTTTTCCGGAAATGCTCTGAGCCTTCAAATGGACAAAAGTGCAAATGCAGCATATGATGGTAAATAAAATTTTACGCATATTTATTCCTTAGGTTCATTTTTGACTGGTTTAACTGTTGCAATGGTACGACATCATAATTTCATCTGATAATTTATAGTTTCAGATTTTAAATTATAGCATATACCTCAGAGATAATTGCTTGATATTTTAATCCTTTAGTTACCTCTGAATTCTTATCATAGTGAGAAATCGCTTGCCATGCTTTATCGTATTTTTTTATTCGTATGTATGCATTAGAAAGAGTAAGCCAATCCATTCTTGATGATGGAATAGCATCGGTGTATTCTTTAATGATAGCTGTTATTTCTTCTTCCGTACCATACTTAATCAGATATGTAAGGTATGAGGAATAGAGGTCGCCCACTCGACTCAAACGAATCGAACCTAACATTCGCTTACACTCTTCTATATATAATAAGGCATTCTCCGGATCCTCCTTTAATGTATATCCATTGATAAGTCGTATGAGACAGTTTGCATAACTATTATGAGCCCCAGCTTTTTGAAAGAGAAAAGCAGCATTTTTATTACATTCAATAAAGTTATCCCATTCATATAATGAATAATATATTTTGCTTTGCGCAAAATAAATTCGGGCTTTAGTCCATATATCTTCTGAATCCTTTCCTTTGGCAATTGCATTTACATAACGTTCGAGCAAATTATCAGACCATGGCTTATTTTCCCATCTTCTTGATAACCGCTTCCATTTCAGGAATAATTGTCACACAAATTTCTTTTATGGTCTTATTCGTTTTGTTTGCTGACGCACAAACCAAATCTCTCCATCATTGCCGTTCTTCCTTTTTCAGATTTTCAATCTTCACCTTCCTATCTCTGCACACGTCTCTAAACGACCTGAACCTTCACAGGATAAAGGCAGTTAGCCTTTGGACGACACGTTTATCCAAGACCGTCATAACGGATATTCTATCCTTTGCGAACTTAAACCTAGTCAACCCTATTCTAACAATTTAAAAACCCAATTATCTCCTTTTTCAGATAACTGGGTTTTATCATTCAACAGCTTGCCAAACAGGTGTGGAACAGAGGGCCGAGCGGATGAAATTTTTCTTGCTTTCCCCGTAGCCAACGGCCCCTTTCCGATACGTTCTCATTCTTCGGTCTGCCGGAAAATACTTTCATCCTCCGGTTTTCACCAATCCTTCACCGGCTTTTGCAATAATTTCGCCCTGCCTGCCGCATCGGCTTGCCGCAAACGGTTTATCATCCGAATGAGCCGGGCAGAATTAATCTCCAGGATTCCGGGACGGATGTAAACGGCTCTGACATTCTCTGCCGCATATAAACGGTCTAAGCGGTAAAACCAGGTAGGTCTGATCAAATCCGGTTTATAATTTCGGTCAATCAAAAGACAAACAAAAAATTGTCCTCTGAAATAAAAATCCCCTACTCCGCGAATAGCGTCCCATTCTATTTCTTCCCGGATGACCGACAGGTCGGTAATACCGGTTTCAGTCAGCACCAGATAAGGTTTGCGGTCAAACCAAATGCCGATACCGTATATGAAACACAGGCCCGACAGAATAATGAAACTCCAACCGGCCGTTCCATTGCCGGCATACTCTAGAAATAACCAACCGATTAGGGCAAGTATCGGACTGAAGAAAGTAATCACCGCAGCTTTCTTTCTCGACTGATAGATCACGACCTTGCTAGCCATCCGGAAATTTATTTATTCCTGAACTGCATTCTCGTTTACCTCGCCTTCTGATACCATAGTAAGCGAAATATCCGTTTTTTCTTCTTCATCCAGAATTTTTTGCAGCAATTTAGCCACTTCCGTTTCACCCATCTGTTTGGCAAAAACTACTAACGTTCCATAAGTAGCGATTTCATAATGTTCGGTTTTTTGTCCTGCCAACACCAGACCTGCGTCCCGCGTATAGGAATCTTTTTCCGTATCCTTGATTATTTCTTCGGCCTCTTTGATCAGACCGTCCATCGCCTCGCATTTCTTGCCTTCGGCTTTTTCGCCCATTAATTCGAACACCTGCTCCAGCGTCCGGATCTGTCCTTCCGTTTCCTTCGTATGTTTTTCAAAGGCTTTGGCCAGTTTTTGACTCGTGGCCGCTTCCATCATTTTAGGTAACGCTTTGGCCAACGCTTGTTCTGCCCAATAGATATCCTTCAGTTGATCTATAAAAAATTCCCTGAATTTACTACTCTCCATTTGAGGGGTAGCCCCGTTTTGATTTTTACTTTTCGATTCCATAATCTTCATTTTTAGTTAATATAATCCATTTCTCTTGGTTGGTGCAACTCCAATCGGCCTGAAATCTGTTGTATGGTTTACTCCAACTCTCCGCTCCAAAAAGAAAGCCGGAAAGGGTCCTATCTTTTTACCCCGATAAGGGTTCGGACCGGATCGCCGGAATTTTTATCCGCAGTCACCGCCGGACCGGTAAATCCGGTAAGAAGAAAGGCGCATACGGAGACCGGTATGTCCATCCGTATGACAGGCCTCGCCCTTCGCATCTATTACAACGTATTCGAGAAAGAGTAAGTTAAACACTTACCAATTAAACTTACTTATTTTGCGTAAATAAATCCGAATCTCTGCGGTAAGCCTCGTGTTTCCGCCCTACTGTTGAAAGGAGAAGAAAGAGCGGTATTTCGCCAGAAGCGGTTTTCCGGCTTCAGGAAAAACGGTAGCTTTCTTCGTGCTGAGGAAACGGTTCAACGTCGGAAAGACAGAGGTAAGGAGCGAAAGTCTGCAGTAAGGAGCTCTTACTGTAACAAAGGAGCCGGATGGGGAAAAAACTCAAAATAAAGAAAACTGATCGTCCCGCAAGCTTTTCATCTCCCGATCCCTGATCATCTCGTCCTCAGTCACATGCCCGATGAGTAAAGGAGATTGCGGATCATGTCTTTTTCGGTTATCCAGGACCGTCCTGGAATTGCCTTTGATCGCGTAACAATACACACAACCGTTCAGACAACTTTCATAGGTACCGATATCGATACTTTCTATACAATTACAAACCGGTCTTTGATTTTTATCCTTTCGTCCGACAATCGGATAACCCGTCAGCTGTTCGATCCGTTTTCGGTCTATACACATCCCGGCTTCAATTCCCAAATGACTCAGGTTCACTTTTCCCGTACACGTATTCAGCCGGATGGAAGAAGCAACGAGGGTTTTCCGAAAGGAAACAGCTATTTCTTCTATTTCTTCCGGCAACAGCGGCTTTATTCCCCGTTTTCGAGTCTCCTGCCGGAGGTGTCGGTAATGATCTATAAATCCCAGCATACACTGGTCCGTATGCTCTCTCAGTTCATACGCCAGATGGGCAAAGGCTTCCTTATGAAAAGACAGCTCATATTTAGGATTGATCAAAATGGGATCATAACGCCAGACGACTCTTTCTTTTCCAATCAGATCCGCCAGGCGCTTAAAGGTCTCAATACGCTTCGCTACTGAAGGCAAATGACTTTCCAACTCGTTTCCGTAAGGATTCAGGGTGAATTGAAAATAATATCGGTAATCTTGTAATGCGGGCAGCCGGGATATCATTGGGGCCGGATTTTTTGTCCAGAACACGATACAATCGATTCCCTCCGGCTTCAGGCTGATCCTACTGAGCGATTTGGTATGGAAGGGATTGGGAACAAGTACGTACCCCTCTTTGAGTCGGTTAAAAAACCAGGAAGAATAACAAGACGGAATATCCGTCCTTCTGCTTGCACTGATGATCATCCTGCAAAATTAGCAGGAAAACAGAGATTCCGATCCTCCTTTTCTCTTAAAATAAAGTAAATCCAGGCCGATTTTATAAAAAGAAATTTATTTCCCTCTATAATGATCTTTTCAGTATGTCCAAAGCAAGAATATGCACGACCGTCCCTTCCAGGCGGATCAATCCTTCTTTAGCCATTTTATTGATTTCTTTGGACAAAGCCGGACGGGTGACTCCCAGATATTCCGCCAACTGTTGCTGATTGTGTACCATCCTCACCGCTTCGGCCGAGGACTTGCGATGTTCCATCAGATAAGCGATGATCCGGCCGCGTACACTTTTATAAGAAAGCATGTGCAAACGCTTAACGGTACACTGGGTACAATTTCCGGTAATTCGCAGAAAATTCCGTAATATACCCGGCTCTTCCGAAAAAAGTCGGAAAAACGACTCCTTCGACGCCATTAAAAGAATCCCTTCTTCCAAAGCGGTAAAGGTAGCCGGCAACGTACTGTCCCCACTGAAGAGATGGGGAGTGGCAAAAGTACGGGGGGCGATAATATATTCAATGAGAATTTCGTTGCCGAGCGCATCGATAATCTCCACCTTCAACCGACCCTCCAGCAAGACGTACAACCACTTACAGGGAGTATTCTGCCGGGCCACGACCTCCTTCTTATAAAATTGATAAAACCGGCAATCCAGCTTAGACAGAAGTGTCTGCTTGATATTGACAGGCATATCCTTAAATAAAGGAATCGAAAACAACCGTTCCTTCATTTCCTCCGTACATTCTCGCTGATCCATATCCGACTCTCCCATTGGTGATGCAGCAAAAGTAAAAAATAAAACGAAAGTAAAAAAACAATCCCCAAGTGTAATCCCGATTACACCTTAAAAGTTATACATCATTTAATTTTGTAAAAAAAGATAATCACATGAAGATACGACCATTAATCCGGTACCTTTTTTCCAGCCGGAAACGGAAGATGATTACGATCGTCCTGGCTGGAATCATTGCGGGATGCGGAGGACTATTCCTTTATATGTTACGGGCTCATACCTATTTGGGCGACAGCCCTTCGGCCTGTGTCAACTGTCACATTATGGCACCTTATTATGCCACCTGGTTTCACAGTTCGCACAGCCGGAACGCTACCTGTAACGATTGTCATGTCCCCCACGATAACGCTGTAAAGAAATGGACATTCAAAGGAAGGGACGGTATGCGGCATGTCGCCGCCTTTCTCAATCACCAGGAACCTCAGGTGATCCGGGCCAATGCGGAAAGTTCACAGGTCATTATGGAAAATTGCATTCGGTGCCATACCCAGCTGAACACAGAATTCGTGAAAACAGGGAAAATCGATTATATGAAATCGAGAGTGGGCGAAGGCAAAGCCTGTTGGGACTGCCACCGCGACATTCCTCACGGAGGACAAAGCAATCTGGCCGCCACCCCGCACGCCCTCGTGCCTTATCCCGAATCGCCGACACCCCATTGGTTAAAAAAAATGATTGAATAAACAATAATAGCAAACGATATGGAAAAAAAACTGAAATCATGGCAAGGTTGGCTGCTGTTCGGCGGAACAATGGTCATCGTATTTTGCATCGGCCTGGCTGTCTCGGCCTTGATGGAAAGGCGGGCGGAATTGGCCAGCGTATTTAATAATAAACGAAAAATCATCCGGGGTATCGAAGCCCGGAACGAAGAATTCAAACCCGATTACCCCCGGGAATATCAGACATGGACTGAAACGGCCCGGACGGATTTTCAAAGTGAATTCAACGGAAACATAGCTGTCGACGCTTTGGAAAACCGTCCCGCTATGGTAATTCTCTGGGCGGGATACGCTTTTTCCAAAGATTACGCTACTCCCCGGGGACATATGCATGCTATAGAGGATATTACCCATACGCTTCGTACCGGGGCCCCGATGGACGATAAAAGCGGTCCGCAGCCTTCCACCTGTTGGTCCTGCAAAAGCCCCGACGTTCCCCGTATGATGCAAGCCATAGGCGTCGATGCCTTTTACAACAACAAATGGGCGGCTTTCGGCGATGAAATCGTCAATCCGATCGGATGTGCCGACTGCCACGAACCGGAAAATATGAACCTACATATCAGCCGACCGGCTCTTATCGAAGCTTTTGCCCGTCAGGGAAAAGACATTTCCCAAGCCACTCCTCAGGAAATGCGCTCTTTGGTGTGCGCACAATGCCATGTCGAATATTATTTCAAGGGAGACGGGAAATACTTAACCTTTCCCTGGGATAAAGGTTTTACAGTCGAAGAGATGGAAGCGTATTACGATGAATCCGAATTTTCCGATTTTAAACATGCTTTGAGCCGTACCCCCATTTTGAAAGCCCAACATCCCGATTATGAAATTTCTCAGATGGGAATACATGCGCAAAGAGGCGTCTCCTGCGCCGATTGCCATATGCCTTATAAAAGTGAAGGCGGCGTTAAATTCAGCGACCATCACATTCAGAGTCCGCTGGCTATGATCGACCGGACCTGCCAGGTCTGCCACCGCGAAAGCGAAGAAACGCTTCGCAACAATGTATATGAACGTCAGCGAAAAGCAAACGAAACCCGGAATCGGCTGGAACAGGAACTGGCAAAAGCTCACATCGAAGCCAAATACGCCTGGGATCACGGGGCCACGGAAGAACAAATGAAAGAAACCTTGAAACTGATCCGCCAGGCTCAATGGAGATGGGATTTCGGTGTAGCTTCTCACGGCGGTTCCTTTCACGCTCCTCAGGAAATACAACGGATTTTGTCCGGCGGCTTAGACAAAGCTTTACAGGCACGCCTGTCCATCGCCAAAGTGCTGGCCAAACACGGAATAACGGAAGACGTACCCATGCCCGATATTTCAACCAAAGAAAAAGCCCAGAAATACATCGGACTGGATATGAAAAAAGAACGGGAAAATAAAGAGAAATTTTTAGAAACCGTTGTACCTCAATGGCTGCAAAAAGCAAAAGCCGAAGGGAAATTGGCCAGCTTATGATTCATAGAATAAATCCGTTTTACCGGCAGTAACGAAATATGTGGAAAAAACCCTGGACATACAAAGAAGGAACGGCAATTTGCGGTGCCTTATTCCTGACGGGAGTCCTCCTTCAAATCAGCGTGGGTAAAATCGACTGGGAGTTAGTGGCTTTCCCGGTAAACCTCCTTTTGTTAGGGACTTTTAGTATGGCACTCCTGCTCATGTCGTTACTTTCACGGAAAGTATATCTTTTCCGTTGGATGCAAACTTATCCTCCGGCAATAACCGCCCTGTTAGGCCTGTTAGCCATGACCGTCCTCATGGGTTTGACCCGCCAACTTCCTCCCCGCCAAGCGGTCGAAGGCCCGGAAGCCTGGTTCGGATTTTCCCAAATGCTTTCGGCCTGGCCGTTTGCCTGTTTGTTTACCTGGCTGATGACGGTATTGGGAATGGTGATCATCAAGCGATTCATTCCGTTCCGGCTTAAGCATATTCCTTTTCAGCTAAGCCATTTGGGGTTGTTCATCGCGGTTACCGGAGCGGTAGCCGGAAGCGGAGATATTCAAAAATTGAAAATGATTACCACGGTAGGTAAACCGGAATGGCGCGCCTACGACGGAGAGCAACTCCTGAGAGAGTTGCCTTTAGCGATAGAACTGACGGCTTTTACCATAGACGAATACCCGCCGAAACTGATGCTGATCGATAATGAAACGGGAAAAGCACTCCCGGTAAATCAACCGGCTCATTGCCTGTTGGAAGAAAACGTGACTTCCGGTAAATTAGAAGATTGGCAGATCCGGATTGAACAACAACTTCCGGAAGCCGCCTCCTTTTCAACGGCCGATACCCTGAAGTTCGTACCTTTTCACTCCGTAGGAGCCACGTATGCCGTTTATGTAAAAACAAAACATATCCGGACGGGAGCAGAAAAAGAAGGATGGGTAAGCTGCGGAAGTTTCCTGTTTCCTTACCGGGCTCTCCGCTTAGATGATTATACCAGTTTGGTAATGCCGGAAAGGGAACCCCGCCGTTTCGCATCCGACGTCAAACTGTATACGCAATCCGGGAAAAAACAAACCGCGACTATCGAAGTCAACCATCCGTTGGAAATCGAAGGCTGGAAAATTTACCAGTCGGGGTACGACGAAACTAAAGGCAAATGGAGCGATGTGAGCATATTCGAACTGGTCCGGGATCCCTGGCTACCGGTAGTGTATACCGGCATATGGATGCTGATTGCCGGAGCCGTCTGGATGTTCATCACGGCTTCTCAAAAAAAAGAAAATAAGACATGAATTGGAATTATTTTACGGGTTTTGCCTGTTCGGCCATCCTATGCTGGGGAGGCGGAGCAGTAGCAGCCTGGAGATGCAAAAAACCTTACTTCGCCTACGGGTTGACCAGCCTGGGACTCCTCCTTTTCCTGTCCTTCATCGTAGGTATGTGGATTTCCCTCGAACGTCCCCCCATGCGAACGATGGGAGAAACCCGCCTTTGGTATTCTTTTTTTCTGCCAGTGGCCGGCTTATTGACTTATATCCGATGGAAATATAAATGGATATTGAGTTTTAGCTTTATATTGTCCTGCGTATTTATCTGTATCAATCTTTTTAAACCCGAAATTCACAACAAAACGCTGATGCCGGCTTTACAAAGCCCTTGGTTCGCCCCCCACGTCATCGTATACATGTTTGCCTATGCCCTTTTAGGTGCCGCTTTCCTCATGGCCGTGTACCTGCTGTGGTTCAAAAAGTCTTCCGTCGAACAGAAAGAACTGGAACTGACCGATAATCTGGTATATGTAGGCATTTCCTTTCTGACACTGGGAATGCTTTTCGGAGCAGTATGGGCAAAAGAAGCCTGGGGCCATTACTGGAGCTGGGATCCGAAAGAGACCTGGGCGGCAGCTACCTGGATCGCTTATCTCGTGTACATCCATCTTCGTTTACACCGTCCCGGCAATTACCGGAAGGCTCTGGCATTTTTGCTGATTGCTTTCGTTTTATTGCAAATGTGCTGGTACGGCATCAACTACCTGCCTTCAGCACAAGGCGTAAGCGTGCATACCTATAATCTAAATTAACCATTCAACTTAAATTCCGACATCATGAAAAATTGGTTGATCAGTTGCTTCCTCTTCTTCCCGGCCACAGTGTGGGCTCAAGAGATAGGGCAACAAGAAAATGAATTCAGCATGACGGCCCAAATCCGTCCGCGCGCAGAATACCGTAACGGAGCATTGTTCCCCCGCTCCCAGGGAGAAGCTCCCGCTTACTTCATTAACAACAGAGCTCGCTTATCCCTCGAGTATAAACGTCAGGATTTATCCCTGAAAATTTCCGGTCAGCATGTGGGAGTGTGGGGACAAGACCCCCAAATCGACAAAAAAGGAGAAGCACATTTCGCCCTGAATGAAGCCTGGGCCAAATTGAATTTTGGCAAAGGTTTCTTTGCCCAGCTGGGACGCCAAACCCTCTCTTACGATGACGAACGTATCCTAGGCGCCCTCGATTGGAACATTGCCGGCCGCTATCACGATGCGCTGAAACTCGGTTATGAAAGCAATAATCACCGCTTACACCTTATTCTGGCCTTCAATCAAAACGATGAAAAAATTATCGGCGGCACTTATTATGGAGAGGGAGGACAGCCTTATAAAAACATGGAAACCCTCTGGTATCATTTTAGCAATCCTCAAAAAAAGCTGAATATTTCCTTACTTTTCCTCAATCTGGGACTGGAAGCGGGAGATGCCGTCATGGAAAACGCGCACACCGAATACTTACAAACCATGGGGACCTATTTGGTTTATCAACCGGAAAACTGGCATCTGAGCGGAGCTTTTTACTATCAAACCGGAAAAAACCAGCACAAACAAAACGTTTCTGCCTATATGTGGAATATCCGGGCTCAATACCAGCTGCATCAACAGTGGAAGGTGAGAATAGCCAGCGACTACCTGAGCGGAAATAAACCCGGCGATAAAAACGTCAATGCCTTCGATCCGCTGTATGGCACCCATCATAAATTTTACGGAGGGATGGACTATTTTTACGCATCCAACTTTTTAAAAGGCTTTAATCCGGGATTGTGGGACAATCAAATCGGAGTGGATTACAATCCTTGCCATAAAATCGGACTTTCCCTCAATTATCATTACTTTGCTACTACCGCTGATGTGGAAAAAAAAGGAAAGAAATACAACAGAGGCTTAGGTTCGGAAGTCGATTTTCAAATCGATGTCTCTCTCCTGAAAGATGTGAAACTTTCTGCCGGTTATTCGTTTATGAGAGGAAGCGCAACCCTGGACATCGTTAAAGGAGGAAACCACAAGAGCTGGCAGGATTGGGGATGGATCTCCGTAAACATCAATCCCCGGATTCTGTTCGTAAAATGGTAAATATTGCTGATCACCTGTTGTTGCGCTCCCGGGCGCAACAACCTTTACACCGGTTTCCCTTTTTCTCGTCCTGCGAACGATATCCAAGCGTATGATTTCGGTCCGGTGGAACGATTTTTCGACATACTTCAAAACCGTGGCCCGGTCGGCCGAGGAATACTTATCCAGTAACAACCGGAAAACCTTCTCTTCCGGCAACAAACCATCCTGTCCTCTGACCGCTCCATGTTTGTATTTCCTCATCTTATCTGTTTCTATGAATGAAACAATCCGGAGACCTCCGGTCCGGGAAAAAGGTCCCGGAATTCCTACCGATCAACCCGGCAGGTTCCCGTCAGACCTCTTACAGCTGAATCAATTGCCGGAGTTCTTCGTCTGAGAAACGATGCGTCTTACCGTCGGGATCTCGTACAATCAAGGTATCCGTATTTTTAAAAAACATCTCATCCAGTTCTTTCCTCACCACTTCCCTCGAAAGAGCTAACAAGCTGTCTTTTCCGGCAAAAGCGGATTTCTTCAATCTTTGTAAAATTAAAAGGTGAGCATACAACAATTTGTTTTTCTCCTTTTCCGAAAGCTCCGCCCTTTTCGTATCCGACAAAAGATCGTTCTTATGCAAATTTACATAATTTAAAACCGACTGCAAATTACGGGGATTCAATTTATAGGCTTTCCAATAAAAATCTCCTGCTTTATCGGTTTGAGAAGAGAATCCGTAAACTATTCCGGTAGTATAGGCTATCTGGGAAAGCAGCCGTTTGTCCGGCTCCAACTGTCTTTCGATTTCCTGCAAAACCTGTAAAGACTCTGAGGTCTTTTTCAAACGCCCGAGCGTTTCAGCGTACTTCAACGATAAATCCAGATCCGAACGCTCCTTTCTGTTATCCCCCCGGAATAAGGAATCCGCCGTTTTCAGTACGGGCAAAGCCAAAGCATATTTCTCCTGCTGATAATAAGCTAAACCCAAATACTTATAATCGATTTTCGCCTCGTCTCCTTCAGCCAGTAAATCCCTGAACACGGTTTCGCATTCATCAAAACGATCTACAAAATACTTCATCACGCCAAAACTTTGCCGTAAGGTCACCGAACGGGGATTATACACAAGGGCCGTATCCAGCACATTCAGTATACGAGGTAAAAAACCGGCGATATCCTGCCGGTGAATCAAGGCAAAGTTCACAATCTTTACAGCTAAATTAGCATCCTGGGGAACCAAATCGAATGCCTTACCATAATAATCCATCACCAACTGAGACCAGCCCAAAGCCCGGTAACTTTCCGCCAGCCTTTTCAGTACCGAAATATTTTCCTCATCCATCCGAAGCACCTGACCTAAAATTTCCACCGCCTTCGCATGATCTCCGTTTTGCTGATAAATAGAACCCAATTGATAATTTATCAAAAAATGCTTCGGATATTCTTCGGCTAATTGTTGGTAGAGCTCCAGTGCCTCCGCACTGCGCCCGGCCTGATTGGCGGTCCGGGCTACGGCTAAACGGGCATCCATATTGTCCGCATCGGCTTCCAGCCACTTCCGGTACCAATAATAAGCCTTATCATACTTCATCAAACCTTCGTTCGCCTTTCCCGAATAAAAAAACAATTCCGGAGACTTTTCTCCCATACGGTAAAGGGAATCCAGATAGGATAAAGCCTCGTAATAATGATTTCTGGCCAACCATAGGGCAATTTTATCTTCTTCTTTTCTTTGTGAAAAAAGAACCGAAGTCCATAAAATACATCCCAATAATACTATTCCTTTCATACCTTTTTCTTTCGACAAAATTAAAAACTATCTCCCGGTCCATTTATCTCATCCGCCTAAAACAAAAAGCCTTTTCACCGTAAAGCAAATTAAAAAAAACAGAAGAATAAATGCAAATCTTTTAACTAAAAAAATAGTTGTACCGTTTTTTATTCTTTTAAAGTATCGTCCGTTG
>CAJMSX010000032.1 GCA_905216195.1 uncultured bacterium | reverse complement strand
TGGAACATACCGAAGCATTTTTCGATATTAAATTCGCCAAAAAGCCTTCTGTGGCTTCTGCCAATAAGATTGTTTTGAGGGCCGGTTACAATTATGCCTCCAATGTACATGCCTTGGCCGTCCATTTTAAAGTGGCTCCTGCCGCTATCGAAAAAGGCAAATACCGGACGATTACGGGAAACCGGGCTACGGCCTGGGGATTACTGGCTGCTGCGGAAAAAGCGGGATTGCCTTTGTTTTGCGGGTCTTATCCCATTACGCCGGCGACCGATATTTTGCAGGAGTTGGCATTGAGGCGGGATTTGGGTGCTAAAACTTATCAGGCTGAAGATGAAATCGGAGGAATTTGTACGGCTATCGGTGCAAGTTATGCCGGCAATTTTGCCGTTACCACCACTTCCGGACCCGGGTTGGCGTTGAAATCGGAGGCTTGCGGTCTGGCCGTCATGGCTGAGCTGCCTCTGGTGATTGTGGATGTACAACGCGGAGGTCCGTCAACCGGATTGCCGACTAAAACGGAACAATCGGATTTGTTGCAGGCACTTTATGGGAGGAACGGAGAAAGTCCCATGCCCGTTGTGGCGGCCAGTACTTCCGGAAATTGTTTCGATTATGCCTATATTGCCGGTAAGATTGCGTTGGAGCACATGACTCCGGTCATTTTACTGACTGACGGATTTTTGGCTAACGGAGCTCAACCCTGGCTCATTCCCTCTATGGCGAAATTGCCTGAAATTAAAGTAAGAAGAGCTAAGGCCGGAGATGATTACCAGCCTTATGCCCGTGATCCGGAAACATTGGCCAGAACCTGGGCGGTACCCGGTACCCCGGGACTGGAACACCGTATCGGTGGACTGGAAAAGATGAATATTACCGGAACTATTAGTTATGTTCCTGAAAATCATCAGGTTATGACGGATTTGCGGGAAGAAAAAGTCGCTCGTATTGCCAATTATATTCCCGAACAGGAAGTTTATGGAAATCCGGAAGGCGGTGAAGTGCTGGTTGTAGGATGGGGCGGAACCTACGGACATTTGGTTTCTGCTGTCAAAGAATTGAGAGCGGAAGGGAAAGACGTTAGCCTGGCTCATTTTAATTATATCAATCCTTTACCTAAAAATACGAAGGAGATATTTGCTAAATTTAACAAGATTATCGTATGTGAACTGAATCTCGGACAGTTTGCCTCTTATCTTCGAAGCAAATTCCCGGAATTTAGCTATAGTCAGTATAATAAAGTGGCGGGTCTTCCGTTTACCGTAGTCGAGATTAAAGAAAAAGTGAACCAGTTGTTTTAAAAAGTAATGATTCAAAGAGAAAAAGAAGACAGGAATCTTAGATCTTTGAATTCTAAAATTTAGTATTATGTCTGAAGTAAAATATACACCGAAAGATTTTAAGAGCGACCAGGAGATCAGATGGTGTCCCGGTTGCGGTGATCACGGCATTATTAATTCTGTGTGGAAAGCCATGGCTTCTTTGGGTTATCCGAAAGAATCCTGGGCGATTATCTCCGGAATAGGCTGTTCTTCCCGTTTCCCTTACTATATGAACACCTATGGATTTCATACGATTCATGGCCGGGCTGCAGCCATTGCTTCCGGAGTGAAAAATGCCAACCGTAATCTGAATATTCTTCAGATTTCGGGCGATGGAGACGCTTTGGCGATAGGCGGTAATCATTTTATTCACGCCATCCGGAGGAATGTGGACCTTACCGTATTATTATTTAACAATGAGATTTACGGATTGACGAAGGGCCAGTATTCTCCTACCACGAAGTTGGGGACGAAAACCAAAACTTCTCCTTATGGTACCATTGAACATCCTTTTAATCCGGGGGAATTGACCATCGGAGCACAAGGTAAATTTTTTGCCCGTTCCCTGGATACCAACGTGGCCTTGACGGCAGAGATATTGGAAACAGCCGTAAAACATAAAGGGACTTCTGTGGTGGAAGTGCTGCAGAACTGTGTTATTTTTGCCGACGGAGCCCATGCTGCTATTACGGATAAAGAAGTAAGGGAGGACCGGCAGCTGATCCTGAAACACGGTCAGCCTATGCTTTTCGGTAAGAATAAGGAAAAAGGATTGCTTTTCGATAAAACCGGAAAATTGAAGGTGGTTGAACTCGGAAAAGACGGAATAACCGAAGCAGATATTTTAGTGCATGACGCTCATAATCCCAATCCCTATTTACATTGGATGCTGGTGAACATGAAAGCCCCGGAATATCCCGTGGCCTTGGGCGTTATCCGGGATGTGGAAGCTCATACTTATGATGAAGCTTTGGAAGAGCAGATCGAAGAGGTGAAGAAGATTTCCAAAATTCATTGTATGGAAGACTTACTCAACAGTGGAGATATCTGGGAAGTAAAATAATGTCCTTCTTAAAGAAAATCGAAACCGTTCGGGATTTTTTCCGGACGGTTTTTTATGTGTGTGGGTGAAGCATCCATCAGAGGGAGCTTGAGAAATGCAGCGCGGATGGGGGAAATGAGATCCGAACCTCTAGGCTGAAAAATTTAATTCGGTAGAAGGTTCCAGCAAAGCGTTAGAGGAATACATGATACACGATAACCATAAAAGAATCAAATCTGGCTTAAAAAGAAAGAGTCCGGACGCTACCGAACTCTTTACCATATTAGGTCCTGCTTAAATATTCAACTTTAGGGGATTCCTTCAGCTAGATCACTGTTTTTATTTTGCCAGTTTCATTTTAGCTCGGGTAATGTATTTTTCGATATCCCTTGCTTCCGGAGCCGAAGGAAAGTTGTTTTCGATCTGTTCATATATTTTTAAAGCCCCAGCATAATCATTTGCTTTTTCATAGGCCAACGCATTTTTCATCAGAAAAATCGGCGTAGAGAAATCGTTTACCTTAGAAGAAGCCGCTTTCTTATAGTATTCCGCCGCTTTTTTATATTCTCCCAGCTGCATGTAGGCATCTCCGATGTTAGCGATAGCCATATTGGCCAATAACAGGTCGTCGGAAGAAAATTTTTCCAGATACTTGATCGCATTCTGATAGTCCCCGGTATACAAATAGCACAAACCGCTGTAATATTTGGCCAGATTCCCTGCAGGGGTGGAACCGTAATTATCTGCTATCTCCAGAAAACCGGAACTGTTTCCGTCTCCGTTTAAAGCCAAATTGAAAGAGTCTTTTTCAAAATAATTCTGAGCGCCGAAGATTTGATTGGCCGCTTCACTGATCCGGGGTTGTTTGATAAATTTATTATACCCTAAAAAGGCTGCAATGAGCACCAGAATAACGATGACGGCATTAATAAGAATTTTTTGATTCGTTTCAATGAACTGTTCGCCTCTGGATAAAGCTTCTTCAATGTGCTCAAATTTGTCTTCGTGATTTTTTTTCTTTGACATAGTTATTTTTTTTACTGTTGTAAAAGATATGTACACGCCGTGTACCTTCCTTCACACTCGAAATCTGACTTAATAACGTGCAAAAGTAGTTTTTTAATTTAAAACAGAAAATGAAAAATGGAAAATTATTTTTTTTTGAGAGCTTCTTTCTGCTAAGTTCCATGCTTCCACGCTGTTTTTTTATATCTTTGCAACATCACCAAATAGGGATTTGCAGGAGATTGATGGTTATAAAAGAGTTAAATATAATTAATTTTAAAAATATCGCAGACGCGAAATTGGAATTCAGCATCGGATTCAATTGTCTGATTGGTAATAATGGGGTTGGTAAAACCAATATTTTAGATGCTCTTTATCAGTTGTCGATGTGTAAAAGCTATTTCAATTTACCGGATGTACAGAACATCAGGCATGGGAATGAATTTTTCGTCTTGCAGGGGAAATACGAGCGGGAAGATGAAATTCTGGAAATATCGTGCGGGGTGAAAAGGGGATGCAAAAAAGTATTTAAGAAAAATCAAAAAGTATACGAAAAACTTTCCGAACATATTGGATTGTTGCCCTTGGTTATGATTTCTCCGGAGGATATCGGTTTGATCGAGGGAGGAAGTGAAGAAAGACGAAAATTGATAGACGGAATTATCAGTCAATGCGATAAAGCTTATTTACAGGCCTTGATTCGTTATAACCGGACCCTCTTGCAGCGGAATACTTTATTGAAAACTTCGGCGGGAAGTTCTCTGGATCCGGAAATTCTGGAAATCTGGGACGAGCAATTGAGTGAAACGGGAGAGATGATTATGCGGAAAAGGGAAGAGTTTTTATTGGAATTCCGACGGGTGTTTCAACAATACTACGATTTAATTTCGGGAGGGAAAGAAAAGGTGTTTTTGAATTACAATAAATCGGTGAGAAACGCTTCCTTCCGGGAGGCGTTGCAAGATTCCCTGAGCAAGGACCGGGTATTGCTCTATACGACAGCCGGGATACACCGGGATGATGTAGCTTTGAATATCGATGAATATGCCGTGCGGAAAATCGGATCCCAGGGACAGAAAAAAACGTTTCTGATCGCATTGAAATTGGCCCAGTATATGTGGCTGCTCAAAACGAACCGGGTGAAGCCTCTGCTATTGCTGGACGATATTTTCGATAAGTTGGATGCGGGAAGGGTAGAGCAGATTGTAAATTTGGTTGGAGAGGACGTTTTCGGACAAATTTTTATAACCGATACCAACCGGGAACATATCGATGAAATTTTGAAATTACAAAAAAAAGAGTATCGTTTGTTCCGGATGGAAGACGGAAAGGTATATTAATTTTACCGGAAGGATAAACGGCTGTAAGATTAATATTATATTTGCAGTGTAAAGGAAGGAAAAGTACAAGTCATATGATAAATCAGGGGAAAACGCAAAAATTGGACGAATTGGTGGAGCTTGTACTGAAAGTACTCGGCCTGGAACAAAAATTGAAGGAGTTGGAAATTGCTGAAATCTGGCCCGAAGTGGTAGGAAATATGATTGCTTCCCGCACCCGCAAGTTATATATAGCCGAGGGGCGCTTATTTGTTTCTTTTACTTCCGCTGTTGTTAGAAATGAAATATTGATGGTGAAAGAAGGGGTAATCGCCGCTTTAAATGAAAAGATAGGTAGCCCTCTCGTTAAAGATATCATTATAAAGTAAACCGGTAAATTTCTTCAGGACGAGGGTGTGACGGAGGAAAGTGGTAGAAATTTGAACGAAAGAAATATGAATCTGATTGAATCGAGTGACTTGTTGAAAGCTTCGAACGGCTTGAATCGTTTTGGGGGAAGTTTGGTAGCGAAGCTGGTGATGTACATCATGAGACTGAATAAGATAAATAAATTATATTCAGATGTTTATGATGAGGATCCGCATGCTTTTCTGGATCGTTTGATAGAGGCTTTGGGGGTCACGGTGGAAATTAAGGAAGAAGATCTTCAGAAAATACCGATTGAAGGTGCTTTTATTACCATATCCAATCATCCGTTCGGCGGGTTGGACGGGATTATATTGATTAAACTTTAGAGCAGAATACGGCCGGACTATAAAGTTATGGCAAACTTTTTGTTAAAAAAAATCGTGCCGATAAAAGATTATTTTCTGGGAGTAAATCCGTTCGAGAGTCATAAAAGTATCTCCAGTACTGCCGGGATTAAAGAAGCTTTACGGCATCTTTCGGACGGGAAACCTTTGGGATTATTTCCGGCGGGAGAAGTTTCCGCTTATCAGGCGGATTCGAACAATGTAGAGGATAAAGAATGGGGAACTTCGGTATTAAAGATGATCAAGAAGGCGAATGTACCGGTTATTCCCATTTATTTTAAAGGATCCAACAGTTTGTTGTTTCATTTGTTGGGCCTGATCCATCCCATGTTGCGGACGGTAAAATTGCCGTCGGAATTATTGAATAAGAAAAATAGAATCGTGAAACTGAGAATAGGAAATCCGATCAGTGTAGAAATACAAAATTCGTTTACGGATATCGGACAGTACGGAAAGTTTTTGAGAGCGAAGACCTATTTGCTGGGTTCTTCATTAGAGGTGAAAAAATTCTTTTTGCGCACACAGAAGGCCGAACCGAAAGCCGAAGAAATTGCTCCCGAGACAGAGGTGGAAGTGTTGAAGAAAGAAATTAATAAAATCCGGGAGGATTTCCTTTTGTTTCATATGAAAAACTATAGCGTGTATTGTGCTCCTTCTATCCGGATTCCCAACATCTTGAATGAAATCGGACGTTTGCGGGAAGTGACTTTCCGGGCGGTAGGCGAAGGAACGAATCGGAGTGTGGATATGGACGAGTACGATCTTTACTATTTTCATCTCTTTATCTGGGATAACGAGACCGACCGGATTGTAGGAGCATACCGGGTCGGAAAAGGGAAAGATATAGTGGACCGCTATGGTATTAAAGGGTTTTATATCAATTCTTTATTTAAAATACGAAAGGCCATGCTTCCGATTTTGTACGAAGCTATCGAGTTAGGCCGCTCGTTTATCATAGAAGAATACCAGCGTAAGCCTTTCCCCCTGTTTTTATTGTGGAAGGGAATATTGTATTTTCTCATAAAAAATCCGGAATACCGTTATCTGATCGGCCCGGTCACGATCAGTGGAAAGTATACGGATGTCTCTAAAGAGTTGATAATGAAATTTATTATCCAGAATCATTATAACCAGGAACTGGCCCGATACGTTTCACCGAAATGTAAGTACCGGGTCGAAACAAACGATCCGGATGTAGACGTTATGCTGGAAGCTGCCCGGAATAATATCCTGGCATTGGATAAAATGATCGGGGATATCGAGCCTTCGAGTGATAAATTACCGATATTATTGAAGAAGTACATATCCTTGAATGCCCGGATCATCGGTTTCAATATCGATCCTAAGTTTAATATGTGTTTGGACGGCTTACTGATCCTCGATTTGTTCGATGTCCCTATGAGTACGATAGAGTCCTTATCCAAAGAAATTAATGACGATACGATATTGAATCGTTTTTCACCGGATAGCGTCGAATTATAACAGTCAGGGTGTTGAATTTTTAAAATACGGGTATGTACGATGTAGTATATATTTTCAGGGGAATGTTGATCGGACTGATGGTATCCGTTCCTTTGGGTCCTATGGGAGTATTGATTATACAAAAGACATTACATAAAGGAGCTTTATCGGGTTTTATAGCCGGCTTGGGGGCTGCTTGTGCAGATCTTTTTTATGCAACTATGGCTGCTTTCGGATTAGGGTTTGTGATCAATACGATAAAAACTCACGAAGTATTTTTACAAATTATAGGAGGTATCTTCTTATTGATCGTAGGCTTGAAGATCTATTTCGATAATCCGTTGAAACAAATCAAGGCGAGAAGGCGGGTAAGCAAAAAAGGTTTATTGGGAGATTTTTTATCCCTGTTTTTTCTGACGGCTTCCAATCCGGTGACGGTCGTCGTCTTTATGGCGGTTTTTGCCGGAACCTCCGTTTTGGGAGATACCCCCACTTTCGGGACGGAATTGCTGGTTTTGTTGGGCGTATTGCTGGGTGGAGGCGCCTGGTGGTACCTCTTGTCGACGGTTGTCAATATATTTCGGAAAAAATTTAAACTCCGGGTTTTGGTAACGATAAATAAGGTGGCCGGAATTATTATTACCGTTTTGGGAGGACTTGTGATTTTAGCCGCTTTCGAACCCTTCCGTTCTTTACTGCCGACCACTTAAAATTAGTGGAGGGGCCGGCGTTTCTGGAAATGAGGGGAATCCCCCCACTCGTCGAAAATGATTTTACAGCCGCAGGCCGCTGTACTCCGGACGAGTTGTTGCATAAGAGTAGCGGCGCCTTCTTCGGAATCGGGTTTATTTTCGTAGAGTTTATACAGGGAACGACTGGCAGGAGGCGTAATATTGGGCATAATCACATTGGCGCCGGCTGCCATTGCTTTTTCTCTTCCTTCGGGATCTATCGCTTGTAAGGCAGTGGTCGCTGCAATGTTGATATCGGGCATCAATAAACGCAGGCAAGCGACCATTTTAATGCCGAGCCGGAGACGTTCTTTTTGCGACATAAGCAAATGACGGTATTCGTAAAGCGGAGTGTCCGGATGTTCCAGATAAGGTCCCATTCCTACCATATCCAGATCCTGTTGGCGGAGAAATAAGAGGTCGTCGGCTAATTGCTCTATCGTCTGAAAGGGCAATCCGATCATTATACCGCTTCCGGTTTGGTAACCGCATTGGCGCAGGGCTTCGAGACACTCCAGACGTTTTCGGTGGGAATGAAGGTCGTTGTTCGGATGGATTCTACGGTATAAAGTCGGGTCCGACGTCTCAATGCGTAAAAGGTAGCGGTGAGCGCCGCTGTCGAACCAGCGGCGGTAGGTGTCGGCTTCTTGTTCTCCCAACGAAAGGGTGATCCCCAGTTGATTATGGGTAAGTTTTTTTATTTCTTTCAATAATTTTTCTATGCGGGAAATAAAAGCCGGATCGTTTTGTTCTCCACCCTGTAATACGATGGAGCCGTAATGGTGTTCCCACGCAAATAAAGCCGATTCGATAATATCCCGGTCATCGAGGAAAAAACGCTTGGCCCGGGCATTCGAACGGCGGATCCCGCAATACAGACAATCTTTTCGGCAAATGTTGGAAATTTCAATTAATCCCCGCAGATGAATGCCGTTTCCCACAGTGGCATTCCGGAGGTCGAAAGCCTCACGGATTAAGTGTTGTTCTTCTTTTCCGCTACTGTTCAAAAGTCTGATTAATTGGGTTTTATCCATGGGTTTTAAAAATTCTGAATGAGGGTTGATAAAAGTACGGACAATATTAATTAAAAAAAACGGCATAAACCGGCAAAAATTAACCTAAAAGATGTGTAATCGGCTAACCCTCCCCTTCTTTATTTCTCCTTTTACCGATATTTTTATAAATTTGCTGTTAAAATGTTATTTCATACTATGAAGAAGGGGATATGGTTGTCGTTGATTGCTGCGGTACTGATAGGAATTATCGTGTTGGCAATAGGGTATCTAAAAAAGCGGGAAGAATTAGCAAACAATAGCAAGGAATCTTTTATTCCTTCTAATTCGGCTGTTGTGATCGGTCTGAATACCGGAATGCGTTTTCCTTCCAAAATAAAAGAAACATTCGCTTCCGATATTTCCCGCTTAGGCGATCGCTTGTTGTTTCAGGTAGCGGATACTTTAATCGGTGCGCAGTTCGCTGCACCGACTTCCCGGATCGTCGCAGCCCGTACCGAAGGAAAAAAACAACTCGTTTTTTTATTTGTAATGGATAATAAGGATGTGCTTTCCCGGAAGCAGATTGTGGACTTTCTGAAAACGGTTTTTTCTGATCCGGAGGAACACATCAGAAAATACGATCGTTATAAAATTTATCGATTAAGCGGGAAAGGGCAGGAGATTTACTATGCAGTGGAAGAAGGAATGATACTGCTTTCCGATTCGGAATTATATATCGAGGATGCGTTGAAACAATTCGATCAGGAGCAAGCAGGAGAAGCGGAAAAAGGCAGGTATAAAAGTATCAACAAATATTTTTCTTCCGGGGCGGGAATGAATGTATTCCTAAATGCAAATTGGTTTAAGGAATTACTTCCCATGTATTTGCAAACCGCAAAAATGTTTCCCCAACTGGATGTAACGGAATGTTTTAAATGGGGAGCTCTGGACGGAGATTGGACCGAAGCAGGAATAGTTCTGAATGGTTTTATGAGTTATGAAGGAATGGCTTCTTCTTATATGAAAGTTCTGGAACAGCAGCGTCCCCGTCCGGCAGAAATTGACCGCATCATCCCCGGAAGACCCCAATCGTTTTTCATCTTGAATCTGAGTGATGTGAAGGCGTATCTGACGGCTCTGGAAAATTACAGGTTTAATGCCGGTTTTATTGAGAAAGTCCGGAAGAGAAAGCAGGAATATGATAAATTACTTCGCCGAGGAACGGAGACGGAGCTGAAAGAATTGCTGCAAGGTGAATTCGCTTTGGTGAATATGTCTTTTGATGAAAACCGCGGGAAACAGCAAGGACTCGTTATCGCCAGTTTGAAATCGGGAAGCTTATGCCGGGCCTGGTTAGAAAAAATGATCGGAATATATGCCCGGTCGGCGAATAAGCATCCGGATAGTTTCCGGCATACATATCAGGCCGACCGGGATAAGTCCTTCACTTATTATACTTTCCCCTGGGAGGATATGGCAGCGGTTTACTGGGGATATCTTTTTGACGGAATTGAAAATCGTTTTGCTTTTATAGAAGACAATTACCTGGTACTGGCCTCTTCGGAAAAAGTTCTGACTAATTTTTTGAAAGACTATATGCATCGGGTCTCCATTCGGGATACAGAATGGTATAAAAAGATACGGAATAAGTTGTCGTCTAAGTATAATTTGGCTTATTTCGCTGAGACGGCTTCGGCTTTATCCGCCTATAAATATTTTTCCAAAGGGGATTGGAAAGCTTATTTATCCCGGGAAGAAGAAAAGCTTTCCGTATTTTCCACTTTCGCCATGCAATGGTCCAGCGAAGGGAATATGCTTTATAATACGGTGATTTTAGGTACGGAGGAGTTGGAAGACCGGCAACAGCCTCATGTGATGTGGCAGACTAAATTGGATGCCCCGGTGAGTATGAAACCGGCTTCTGTTCTGAATCATGTGACCGGCGAACGGGAATTGCTGGTCCAGGACGATAAGTACAACGTGTATTTGATCAACGATGTGGGACGGGTTCTCTGGAAACTTCCGCTGGAGGAAAAAATAAACAGTGAAATTTATCAGGTGGATGCTTATAAAAACGGTAAATTACAGTATCTTTTTTCCACTCCTTCTTATTTATATCTGGTAGACCGTAACGGCCATTACGTTCCTAATTTTCCGGTAAAATTCCGGTCCACTTGTGAAAGAGGAATTACTTTGTTTGATTACGATAAAGACAGAAACTACAGAATTTTTGCTCCCGGTCTGGATCAGGAAGTCCGCCTTTATGATATAAAAGGGAAGGAAGTAAAAGGGTGGGACGGTTTGAAAGCTGATAAGCCGATCATGAGCCGGGTGGAGCATTTTCGGGTCGAGGGTAAGGATTATGTGGTGTTTGCCGATCAATATAGGCTGTATATTTTAGACAGAAAGGGAAAAGAAAGGGTGAGAGTATCAGAAGTATTCGATATCAAGGAGAACACTCCTTTTTATCTGACTGAAAAGGAAGGGAAGGTCGCAGTAGCCTTTGCCGATAGAAAAGGACGATTGTGTTTCGTAGACTTTACAGGAAAGGTAAAATCCGTGGAGTGCGGTACGCGGTCGCCGGGTTTTTGCCTGAATGTAGCAGACGTGAATAATGACGGACAAGACGAGTTTATTTTTACGGATGGTGGTAGCCTGAAAATTTATAGCGGGGCGGGTAAACCCTTATTCGAAAAAGAATGGGAAGCGGATCAACTGGATTTCCCTTATGTATATCGGTTCTCTGCCGAGGATATCCGGATCGGGCTTCTGGATCGGGCTAAAAACCGGATGATGCTGTTTGGTTTGAAAGAAGGGATGTCGAAAGGTTTTCCGCTGGACGGGGATTCTCCTTTTTCAATCGTATTCGGGGGTAGCGGAGATTTTTATTTATTTGCCGGGGCGGATCGCGGCGGATTGATTAAATATAAGGTCCAACGTTGACAATTTCAGCCGAAAATTTGTAACTCCCATATCTTTAACATATTTTTGCATGAGACTGTAATATCGGAATGATGAGTAGATTTTTAAAAATACTGAGTAGTGTCTGGGCTTGCGGAGCCCTTTTATATGGTTGCGGAGATGAAGACCTGATAAAATTTGGTAATATAAACGGTGTCAAAAATTGGAAACCGGATGTGGTACTTCCTCTGGCGGAAGGGAATTTTACGTTATGGGATCTGATCGACCAGGATGAGGATAAAATTGTAAAGGAAAATAACGAGATTATTATCCGGCATATTCAGAAAGATATCTATAGCTTAAAAGTGGAAGAAGTGATAGAGGTTCCTCAGGAAATTGCCAGTTTCTCGACCACGGTAGACCTTCCTTTTATTCCGGTGATCGAAAATACTCAGGTGCTTGATTTTGAACCCGATCCGGTTTCTCTTAATTTTCAGGAAGGGGAAATCCGGAAAATGAACGGTTATGCCGAAATCCAATATACCTTACCTCAGACTTCCATTGCCTATACAGCCAAAGTGATTTTTCCCGATATTCAGCAAGGCGGAGTGCCGGTAGAATTGCAGGCAGCGGGAGGTAGTGAGGGAACCTTGGTCTTGGAAGATATCCTTTTCGATATGACCGATTCTCCCAATCAATTGAGATGGAAAATCGAAATTACGTTGGAAGGAGGACAACCAATCCCGGCCATGGAATTACCTTTTGTTTTTAAGATCAACAATTTGGTTTTTACCCGGGTGGAGGGAAAAGTCGATCAAAAGATACTTGAAATTCCGGAGGATAAGTTTACGATGGACATTGATTTCTGGGAAAACTTTGACGGAAGTTTTCATTTTCAGGATCCCCGGGTAAGCCTGATCGTGAAAAATTACGGATTGGCCGTACCGGTACGTATGGATATGGATTTTGTCGCCTACGGAAATGGAAAGAGCCTTCGTTTGGAAACCAAGAACGGATATATGCCGGAATTTAAGGGGTGGATACCCGATGAAGGAACCCGGGAGGAAGTACAGGGATATAGCCCGGAGAATTCCAATATAGCTGAACTACTGTCCTTGCCTCCTAAAGATGCGGTAAAATATCGGGGCCAGGCAATTATAAATCCCGAAGCGGCGGACGTCGTATTGTTGGGGGATGGAAGGGTGCATATGGATGCCCTGGTAGAAATTCCCCTGTATCTGAGTGCTGAAAACCTGCTTTTTAATATCGACGTAGAGGATGTAAATTTGAAAGATGCCGATAAAATACTGGAAGCCGGTTTGGTGGTAGAGGGAACAAACCATATTCCGGTAGAATTGACCTCCGGTTATTTGTATATGCTGGACGATAATAAAATTGAAATAGATTCGGTAAAAATCAATGAGGATGGTAGCCAGAATTTTTTAAACGCCCCGGAGGTAGATGCTGAAGGAGAAGTGGTAAAGGCGGCTCAAAGCAAATGCCATATTCCCTTGTCCGAAGAAAATATCCGGCATTTACAGGATACCCGTAACTTTGCGATATCTGTGAAAGCCCGGACGAGTAACGGAGGGAAAGTCCCCTTACGCTTGAAGGCAGATGCAACATTAAAATTGGTTATACGGGTGGAAGCAAAATTGAATCTGGATAAATTATAGGAACAGAGAAGCTGTCCCAAAAGCAAAAACATCTCCGGGCAGAGCCAAATAGTTGATTCCTGTCTTCTATAGGAATACGGATAAATCGGGGGGAGGGATGCCCTCTTATTCTTCTTCGGTATAGAGGTGAAGTTCGCCGGATTCCTCGTGTTTTCTTTTTCCTTCGACCAGAATCACGATCTCCCCCTTCACGCCGTTGGCCGCATAATATTCGGCCAGTTCTTTCAGGGTGCCTCTTTTAAATTCTTCAAAAACTTTACTGATTTCACGGGCTACACAGGCATTCCGTTCTTCTCCGAAAATTTCTGCCATTTGTTCCAGGGCTTTTACCAGCCGGTAGGGTGATTCGTAAAAAATCAGGGTCCGGTTTTCTTCGGCCAGCGCAGTTAATTTTTTCAACCTTCCTTTTTTTTGTGGGAGAAAGCCTTCAAAGCAAAATCGGTCACAGGGAAATCCGGAATTGACCAAAGCCGGAACAAAGGCCGTGGCTCCGGGAAGGCATTCCGTTTCTATACCGTATTCTACACAGGTTTTAGTCAATAAAAAGCCCGGGTCGGAAATACCGGGTGTGCCGGCATCACTAACCAAAGCGATGTTTTCTCCTTTTTGCAACCGCTCTGCAATTTTTTCCACTTGCCGGTGTTCATTGAACTTATGATGGGAAAGTAAAGGGGTGGAGATGTTGTAGTGTTTCAATAAATGAGAAGTCGTCCGGGTATCTTCGGCTAAAATAAGATTTACTTCCTTCAAAAGCCGGAGCGCCCGGAGCGTGATATCTTCCAGATTACCGACCGGAGTCGGGATTAAATAGAGTTTACCCATAATTGATAGTTCGGTTAAAGTTTCGAAAATCTCCGGAAGAGACATTCAGGGTTCAAAGATAACGATTAATCAGGAATTGTGAAATTATGCCAGAACTACATTCCTGTAATAATTTTGATATCAATAAATTGGGGGGAATGTAAGCCATAAAAACCAAAAATATTCGGCATTTGTTTGGTGTAAAATAAAAATGTCGTATATTTGCATCCGCTAAAGCGAATAATGGTCCGTTCGTCTAGGGGTTAGGACGCAAGATTTTCATTCTTGTAACACGAGTTCGATTCTCGTACGGACTACTATCAAAAGGACAATGAGGTCCGTTCGTCTAGGGGTTAGGACGCAAGATTTTCATTCTTGTAACACGAGTTCGATTCTCGTACGGACTACGCAAAAGAAGTTGAATTATTTATATTTGTAGAGATGGCAAATCATCAATCATCAGAAAAAAGAATAAGACAGACCGCAACCAAAAATGCAAGTAATCGTTATTATGCCAAAACGACGAGAAATGCAGTAAAGAAATTACGTTCGACTACCGATAAGACTGTAGCGGTGGAATTATTGCCGAAGGTGAGTTCTATGTTGGATAAATTGGCCAAGAAAAACGTTATTCATGTGAATAAAGCATCCAATTTAAAATCGAAACTGGCTTTATTAGTCAATAAATTGTAAGATTTTCTTCAAATTATAGATGAAGAGAGTGTCAGAAACGACACTCTCTGTCCTTTTATAGAGAGGAGTTATCTCCTCTTCCGGTTTTCAGGCTGATCTCTTTTTTTTCTCATCGGAATTTCGTAACTTGTTGCTATTAAGGTAAAGGTATATGGAAAAATTTTATCTTCCCCTCAGTGCGTGGAAAAATGAAGAGAAGCCCCGTGAACGGCTTTTGAAGCTAGGAGTAGCCGCCCTTTCGACCCATGAGTTGCTCGCGATCATTTTGCGCTCGGGAAGGCCGGGGGAAACTGCTTTGGAATTATCTCTTCGGATTTTATCCGGTTGCGGAAACGATTTGAATGAGCTGGCTAAATTGGGGGTTCCGGAACTGATGAAAAGTTATAAAGGGATCGGGATGGCTAAAGCTACCGGAATCGTGGTGGCTATGGAATTAGGAAGACGGAGGATGACCCGTTCGGTGAATACAAAATCTTCTGTTCACTCCAGTTCGGATGTTTATGCTTATATATCTCCTTTATTGCGAGATCTGGAACACGAAGAGTTTTGGGTCATTTATCTGAACCGTCGCAATCAAATCCGCGGTTGTGAACAGTTGTCGCTGGGCGGAATGTCGAGTACGGTGATCGACGTACGTATTCTTTTCAGAAGAGCCCTGGAAATGAAAGCGAACGGAATCATTGTGGCCCACAACCATCCCGGGGGATCTGTTTATCCGAGCGAGTACGACAAAGCGATTACGGAGAAAATCCGGGAAGGAGGGAAAATATTGGATATTATCCTTTACGATCATATTATTGTAGGAGGAGATTCCTATTTTAGTTTTATAGACGAAGATATGCTGGAAAACCGGTCTAAAAATAGATAAAGATGTCAGTTTGTCAACGTCAAACTGACATCTTTTGGGAATGGCAAAGATTTTGCTTAATTTTGTTACGGTTAATCGCTAGTAGTAATTAATAAATAGAGGATATGACTGAGAAGAAAGAGAAAACGGTTCGGGCAGATGAAGAAAAAGAAGCCGTAGATAAAGATTTGGCTGCCGGAAAAGAAAAAGAAGAAGTTCCGGAAGCCGATAAAAAAACTGCTCAAAAGAAAGAAGAAAAAAAAGACGAAAAAGAAAGCCAACTGGAAGAACTGGGTTTGAAATTAGTAGAAATGAACGATAAATATCTTCGGCTTTCTGCTGAGTTTGACAATTACCGGAAACGCACCCTGAAAGAGAAAATGGAGTTGATGAAGAATGCGGGCGAAGAGATTTTAATCCGGATCTTGCCGGTAGTCGATAATTTTGAACGGGCCTTGGCCAGTATGGAAAAATCCAATGATATAGAAGCTATCCGGAAAGGGGTCGAATTGATATATTCTAATTTTAAAGACTTTCTCACCCAGAACGGAGTGAAGGAAATCCCTTGTACCAATAGTGATTTTGATACGGACGTACATGAAGCTGTGACGAAAATCCCTGCTCCTACGGAGGAATTGAAAGGGAAAGTGGTGGATTGTATCCAGAAGGGATATATGCTGAATGATAAAGTTGTGCGATTTGCAAAAGTGGTTGTCGGTGAGTGATCATCGGTAAAAGTAAAGATACATATTCAAAGTTGTTGTGGCGGTTTGGAAAAATCGCCATGACGCTTTAAATAGCTAAAATAAATAAGATGGCAGGAAAAAGAGATTACTATGAAGTGTTGGGTGTGTCCAAAAATGCCGGTGCTGCGGAAATAAAAAAAGCTTATCGGAAACTGGCCCTGCAATATCATCCCGATAAAAATCCGGGAAATAAAGAGGCGGAAGAAAAGTTTAAAGAAGCGGCGGAAGCATACGATGTGTTGAGTAATGAAGAAAAACGGAGGAGGTACGATCAGTTTGGGCATGCCGGTCTCGGAGGAGGCGCCGGAGGTTTTGGCGGAGGAATGAGTATGGATGACATTTTTGCTCATTTCGGGGATATATTCGGAAACTTTGGCGGTTTCGGCGGTTTTGGCGGCGGAGGGCATCGTTCCCGGCGGGTGAATCGGGGCACCAACCTGCGGGTAAAGGTAAAATTGACGTTGGAAGAAATAGCGAGCGGGGTAGAGAAAAAAATCAAGGTAAAGAAATACACGGCTTGTTCTCATTGCCGGGGGACGGGAGCGAAGAACGGAAGTTCTTATTCTACCTGTACCACTTGCAACGGAACGGGACAGATCACCCGGGTACAGAATACTATTTTGGGTGCGATGCAAACTACATCGACCTGCCCGACTTGCGAAGGGGAAGGAAAAATTATCAATGAGAGATGTTCCTATTGTAACGGGGAAGGCGTACTATTGTCAGAAGAGGTGATTTCTTTGAATATTCCGGCAGGTGTAGCTGACGGTATGCAATTGTCTTTAAGCGGTAAAGGAAATGCTGCCCGGAGAGGAGGGATAGACGGCGATTTGATTGTGTTGGTGGAAGAAGAAGAACATGCCCAGTTACTGAGGGACGGCAATGATTTGTTGTATAATGCATTTATCAGTTTTCCCCAGGCTGTACTGGGAGATTCGGCAGAAATTCCGACTTTGGAGGGAAAGGTGAAGGTGAAAATAGAATCGGGAACCCAACCCGGGAAAATTCTTCGTTTAAGGGGAAAAGGCTTACCCGACATCAACGGATACGGAAAAGGAGACTTGCTGGTGAAAATAAATGTTTGGATACCGAAATCCTTGTCCAAGGAGGATAAGAAAGTGATTGAAAAACTGAAAGATTACGATTTTTTCAGTCCTGTCAAAGAGGAAGAGAAAACGGGATTCTTTAAGAAAGTAAAAGATTTCTTTGAATAAAGAGAATTAAAAGGAAGCGATGTGATTACTCTCACTCAACTGGAATATATTGTGGCTGTAGACGACTGCAGGCATTTCGCCGCTGCGGCTGAGAAATGTTTTGTCACCCAGCCGACTTTAAGTATGCAAATCAAGAAGCTGGAAGACGATTTGGGAGTAGTTATATTCGACCGTAGCCGTCAACCTGTGGTGCCTACGGATATCGGTGCACGTCTGATTACACAGGCGCGGATCGTTTTATCTTCTACTCAGCGGATAAAAGAAATCATTGCAGAGGATAAACAACAAGTGGAGGGGACTCTCAAGATCGGTATTATTCCTACTCTGGCCCCTTACCTGCTTCCTATATTTATCGGAGATTACGTACGAAAATATCCGGCGGTAAAAATCGAAGTGGAAGAATTGGTTTCGGAAGAAATCATTTTGCGCTTAAAAAGGGATGCGCTGGATGTGGGAATTTTTGTAACGCCTTATCGCGATGAAAAAATCATAGAAAAACCGGTATTTTATGAAGAGATGCTGGTCTATGCCTGTCCGGGTCACGCTTTACTGCAGAAACAGGAAATCGATGTAGCCGATATTGCCACTCCTGAAATCTGGATGTTGGGCGACGGTCATTGCTTCCGGGATCAAGTGATTAATTTGTGTGAAATGAAGGGGAGACAGCATAAGAATTTACCTTTTGATTTCGAAAGTAATTCTTTGGAAACTTTGATGAAAATCGTAGACCGGGAAGGAGGATTCACCCTGATTCCTCAATTGGCTTTGCAATATATGGATGAAGGGCGAAAGAGTCAGGTCCGTAGGTTCGCTTCTCCCGTACCTTTGCGCGAAGTAAGTGTGATTTATTCGCGCTATTATACCAAACATAAGTTGATCGATTTATTGTGTCAGGAAATCCGGGCGGTATTACCGGAAGATATGCTGGAAAAAGGACGCGGTAGAGTGGTCGAATGGAAAAAATAGAAGATATGGATTTGATTCGAAATAGTTTTGAAGAAGCCCGGCGGGTTTTGGAAGAGTTTGTGGCTGAAGATAAAAATATCGAAAGGATACGGCAAGCCGGTGAGATACTGGTGGAATCCCTTCGGAAAGAAAGGAAAATACTCAGTTGCGGTAACGGAGGATCTTTGTGTGATGCCATGCATTTTGCTGAAGAATTGAGCGGACGTTTCCGGAACAGTCGTCCCGCTTTGCCTGCGGTTGCTATAGCCGATCCTTCCCACCTTACCTGTGTCGGCAATGATTACGGATTTGATTTCGTTTTTTCAAAGTATGTCGAAGCAGTGGGGAATCCCGGAGACGTATTGCTGGTCATCAGTACTTCCGGAAATTCAACGAATATACTGCATGCGGTACAAGCCGCCCGTGCCCAAGGGATGAAAGTGATCGGTTTGACGGGTAAAGACGGAGGGAAATTGAAAAACGTATGTGACGTTTGTGTAGTGGTTCCCTGGAACGCTTATTCGGACCGCATACAGGAGATTCATATAAAAATCATCCATATATGGATCCAATATATAGAAAATCAATTGGGATTTTGATTTCCCTGCCGGAAAAGAGAAATACGAACAAAATAATAGTATGGGAAATAAAATTAATGATCCGATAGCCCGTTTGATGGGATTGCGATATAAATCTCATCCCTGGCACGGTTTGGAGGTGGGAGATGAAGCGCCTGAAGTGTTGACGGCCTTTATAGAAATGGTGCCTACGGATACCGTAAAATATGAATTGGATAAGGTCAGCGGTTACATTAAGATCGACCGGCCTCAGAAATATTCCAACGTAGTACCGGCGCTTTACGGCTTCATCCCTCAGAGCTATTGCGGGGATTTGGTTGCTCAATATTGTATGGAACAAACCCAACGTACCGATATTGCAGGGGATAGCGATCCTTTGGATATCTGTGTACTTACCGAACGTACGATTGCCCATGGAGATATCATTGCCCGGGTACGGCCGATCGGAGGATTCAGGATGCTGGACGGTAAAGAGGCCGATGATAAGATTATTGCCGTATTGAGGCATGATGCCACCTATCATGTATATAATGATATTTCCGAACTTCCTCCGGTGATTGTAGATCGGTTGAAGCATTATTTTTTGACTTATAAAGATATGCCGGGTATGGACCGGAAAGTGGAAATCGCTTCGGTTTACGGAAAAGAAGAAGCTCACGAGGTCATTCGCAGAAGCCTGGAAGATTATAAGAATCATTTCGAGGGATTGGAAGATATTTTAAGCCGGGTATAAAATATCCGGTTTTTATTTACCCCAACCTTCCCGGTCCAGGCTTCGGTATTGAATGGCTTCTGCAATGTATTCCGGTAAAATATTTTCATGGCCGGCCAGGTCGGCGATCGTACGGGACAATTTGATGATGCGGTCATACGCCCGGGCCGAAAGCCCGAATCTTTGCATCGCTAACTTCAATAAGGAAATACATCTGCTGTTCAAAGGACAAAATTTCTTCAGTAAGGCGGAATTCATTTGGGCATTACAGTGAATGCCGGAGTAATGCCGGAAACGCTCGTTTTGAATTTTTCGGGCCTTTATCACCCGTTTTCGGATAATTTCGCTGCCTTCGGCTTCCTGTATACCGGTCATTTTTTCCAGTTCGACCGGAATTACTTCGATGTGAATATCGATCCGGTCCAGAAGAGGCCCGGAAATTTTAGAAAGATACCGCTGCCGGACTCCTCCTGAACAGCTGCATTCTTTGGAAGGATGGTTATAGTAGCCGCACGGACAGGGGTTCATCGATGCAATGAGCATAAAATTAGCCGGATAATTTACACTGGACCTGGCGCGGCTGATGGTGATTTTGCGGTCTTCCAAAGGCTGACGCATCACTTCTAAAGCAGACCTTTTGAACTCCGGTAATTCATCCAGAAAAAGCACTCCGTTACAAGCCAGCGATATTTCTCCGGGCTTGGGAAAAGAACCGCCTCCGATCAGGGCAATGTCGGAAATGGTATGGTGAGGAGCCCGGAAGGGACGCATGGTGATAAGCGAACTGTTTCGTTGTAAAATCCCTGCAACGGAATGGATTTTAGTCGTTTCTAACGATTCCTCGGCGGTCATGGGAGGAAGAATGCCGGGCAGCCGGCGGGCTAGCATGGTTTTGCCGCTTCCCGGAGGACCCACCATTAAGAGATTGTGTCCTCCGGCAGCAGCAACTTCCATGGCCCGTTTCACATTTTCTTGTCCCTTGACGTCTTTAAAGTCGAAAAAAGTAAGATCGGCCGGGAATTGCGAATTTTCTACGGGATGAAAGACGACGGGAGAAACGCGACTCTCCTGTTTTAGAAAAGAAACGACTTCTTTCAGATGCCGGAAACCGAAAATGTCTATACCGTCGACAGCCGAGGCTTCGTTGGCATTCTCAAACGGAACGATCATATTTTTAAAACCTTCCGTTTGAGCATTGATGGCGATAGGTAATACGCCTTTTACCGGTACCAGGCTCCCGTCCAGGGATAGTTCTCCCATGATGACGTATTTTTTCAGCTGTAAATCGGGAATTTCTTCATTAGCGGCTAAGATACCGATGGCTAAAGGGAGATCGTAGGCAGAGCCTTCTTTTTTTACATCTGCGGGAGCCATATTGATTACTATTCTTTTACCGGGAATGCGGGAACCTATTTCCCGGAGAGCGGAATCGATCCGCTGCTGACTTTCTTTGACGGCATTATCCGGAAGACCGACGATAATAAATTTCGCTCCCCACAATATATTGACCTCAATGGTAATGGTCGTGGCTTCGATGCCGTTGACAGCACCCCCGTAAATTTTTACTAACATACTTATCGGATTTAATGAATCGCGTAAGTAAGTTAAGATTTTTTTAACACCTAAACAAGTTTATTGCTTGGATAATATCTTCAGGTTCATCTTCTCACCGTCGAAAAACGCATAACTGTACCAGGTAATCCAGTCTCCGGTATTGATGTAACGACTATTTTCCGAGAGACGAATATCCAGAGGAAAGTGCCTGTGGCCGAAAACGAAATAGTCGAAGTGTTCGTTTTTCAGTTTTTCCCGGCAAAAGATTTCGATGTCTTCCTGCTCGGAACCCCGGTATTCATCGGCTTCAACCTGTCCGCTACCCTGCAGGCGGGAATGAGACGACCATTTCAGAGCAAGAGCGATACCCAAGTCCGGATGTACCCAGCGAAAACAACGTTGTAAAAAACGGTTATGGAATATGCGCCGGATAAATAAAAAGCCTTTGTCTTTGGGGTCTAAACCGTCTCCGTGGCCTATATAGAATTTTTTACCGTTGAGAGAAAAAACGGTGTCCCGGGTATGGACGATCATCCCGCATTCCTTCCGGAGGTAATCAAAGGCCCAAATATCGTGATTTCCGGTAAAGAAATGGACTTCTATTCCCTGATCGGTAAACTCACAAATTTTAGCCAGGAACCTGACGAAACCTTTAGGAACCGCTTTTTTGTATTCGAACCAAAAATCGAAAATATCCCCCAGTAAAAACAAAGTAGAACAATCGCTTTGGATGGAATCCAGCCAGGCGACCAATTTGATTTCTCTTTCCCGGTTATTCGTCAAGGCCGATGCTCCCAGATGGGCATCTGAAATAAAATACGCTTTTTTATCGGGAGTATATTCTTTCATTATGCCTTGCTGAAAAGGTATTATTTGATAATATCGTTCAGACGATCTTCCAATCGCTTGTCACTTAAATTTTTGCCTATAATTTCGTACTGCTTGTTGATGATGTAATTTGCGGGGACGTTTTGAACATTCCACATTTTGGCTATGCGGCTTTGCAAAGCCTCCTCGTCCCTTACACAAATCCATTTTATACCGTAACGCTTTACGTATTCTTCCCAGAGTAATTTACTGGGGTCCAGGCAAACCTGATAGATTTCCAGTCCTTTGGCATGAAATTTATTATAAATCTTCTGGAGACTACGGATGTAACTTTCTCCTTCGGCGGTCCCCAATACCGTGAAATCCAGAAGAATGTATTTACCCCTCAAAGAACTGAGCGAAATGGAGTCCCCTTGGGAGTCCGGCAATTTAATGGCAGGTAAAGTATTGTCGGAATTGAGGATCATTTCCCGTATTTTACGATTTTGTAAGTCTTTGGAAATCTGATCGTAATGTGCTAGTAGCGCTTTGGTATACTGAGATTCGGGATACATCGCCTTCATCGAAGAAGCGACGATTTTAAAAGACTGTAAATCCGTTTCCGGCGTGAGGATAAACGCATCACCGATCTTTTGATAGAGTGCATAGTAGGAAGCCGGAGAAATGGCGTGCTGAATAATAAAATTTCTGGAAAAACGGATTTGTTTCGTCAGTACCGAATCCCATTCGGCGGAAAGCGACTGACGCTGAGCGTCGTATTGCTTCTCTTCCGGTAAAGCAACGTATGCTTTTTGTAAGGAATCCAACGAATTTTTGGTCTGATTCAACTGAAAAGTCAGTAATTTTATCCATAAAGAACCGTCCGATCCTTCTATCCAGTAATTGGTGTGGAGTTGGGGAAGACTGCCGTCTATTTTGATGGTCTTTTCAGGTTCTGCCAGTAAGGTTACGGTTTCGTCTTTTCCGATCCGGATGGTATAGAAGGTGGGATCGGTTACGGATTGTTTAAATGAAAAACGTCCTTTCCGGTCTGTATCGGTAGAATCTATCACCAACACTTTATCTACATTGATTTGTTCCAGGTAAACTTTGTGTTTGGATGCGTCTTTGATCTCCCCTTTTATTTCCACATTGTGATTTTGGCAAGACCCGAAGAAGATACCGAGGAGGCCCGCCAGAAAAATATTTTTGATCATGGTATTCAATTATAATTATTAAGTTGTGAGCATGCAAAGATAAAAAAATAGCCTATAAAAACGATGCCGGGTATTGAAAAGTTCAATTTTCTTCTTTGGAAATATTTTTCATTTTATAGAATTTTTGTAGAAACGAAATTAAAAGATATATTTGTCCGGTATGAACGGTATGATGAAAAAGATAGGGCATTTTGTCTTCCTCTTCGTTGTGTTGGTCGCGATGACGGGAATAAATGTATTCCAGTTTTCATGCCCCCCTTGCGGAGGGAAATACTTGTCCATCCAATGGTTACCGGATAAGGTAGGAGATAAAAGCTGTGGGTGTCACGCGGCATCGAATCCCGAAGCCCCCTGTCGTCAAAGCCGTACCGCTCCCGGTACGATGAAGGGGATAGAGCAAGGGTGCCCTTACGCCCATTGCGGGGGTAAGCATATTTTTTACCGGATTAATGATAATTTTCAGGTGGAAAAGTATGTTCATCCGGTTGTTTGGGAAATTTGTATAGAAAAATATACTTGTGTCGAAAATAGAGGGGCGTTTGTTCGGGCTGCCGAACCGCCTGTGAATAACACTGTACTTATTAAAGCGCCTCCCTTGGAGGTTTTATGCACTTACCTTTGTTGATCTTACTGCTGTTTTGGAGGTGGGAGAAGAGAAAATCCCGGGAAGGTCTTGTCCTTTGGTGGAAGCTGGGAGGATAGGTTGAATAGAATCGAATCTTTTGTGAAAAGGATCCGGTCGGGTAACTTTATCGGAGGATTCGTTGATAAAGGACAGGAGGTTGGGACCGGAATGGTCTTGAATCTGTGTGAACAAATGATTATAAGGTTATAAATAAAAAAATTACATGAAATATTTTTTTCTGCTGATATGGATTTTGATCGGTATCGGTGTGTATGGACAGACTTTGAAAGGACGGGTCCAGGGAGAGAATCTAGGAAAAAAAGAGCCTTTGTTCGGAGCGAACGTATATTGGTTGGGAACTACGATAGGGGTGGTGACGGATGAGGAGGGTAATTTCAGCATAGCCCGGGAAAAACCGGGAAAGTTAGTGGTCAGTTATATAGGGTATACTTCCGATACTTTATCTGTTGATCTGAAAGATACCTTCGTAGAGATTCTGCTTAAAGCCGGTCAGGAATTGGAAGAAGTAACGGTTATGCGAAGGGGGCAGACTACGATTATGAATACAAAAGGGCCCCTGATAGAACAAGTAATTACCGGAGAAGAGTTGTGTAAAGCCGCCTGTTGTAATTTAGGGGAAAGTTTTACGACCAATGCTTCGGTAGACGTTTCTTATGCCGATGCGGTGACCGGAGCCAAGCAGATTCAATTGCTGGGTTTAAACGGGAAATATGTGCAGATGATGACGGAGAATATGCCTAACTTCAGGGGGGTGTCCGCTTTGTACGGATTGAATTATATACCGGGCCCCTGGATGAGTGCTATTTCCGTGTCTAAAGGTGCGGGGTCTGTGATTAACGGCTATGAAGCGATTGCGGGTCAAATCAGCGTGGATTATAAAAAACCGCCTACGAGTGAGAAAATTTTTCTGAACATGTACGGAAGCGACGAAGGGATGATCGAATTTAATATGAACAGCGGCATCCTCCTCAACGATAAATGGAGTACAGCCATTTTAGCTCATGGGAATTGGATGAATCAATCCCATGATTCTCATCATGACGGTTTTTTAGATATGCCGAAAACGACCCAATATAACCTGATGAACCGGTGGGCTTATAAAACCGATGAGTGGTTTGTGCAATTCGGGGGAAAGTTCCTGGATGAAGACCGGCTGGGAGGACAAAAAGGCTTCCGGAAAAGCATGCGGAAGAAAAACGGGAATATTCCTTTATACGGAATTCAGGTAGATACGCGCAGGTATGAAGGATTTTTGAAGGTAGGTTATCTCATGCCGCAGTATGAAAATACCAGTATGGCCTTATTGGTGAACTATACGAACCACGACCAGAAATCTTATTACGGCATAAGGGATTATAATGCCCGGCAGCAGTCCCTCTATATGAACTATATTTATCAATCCATCTTCGGTAATAACATAAATCAAAAATATTCCGCAGGCTTGATGTTTACGTATGATAAATTTGACGAATCGTTCAACGATTTTATCCGAAAAGAAAGCGGTTTAAGTCCGACTCCGGAGGTGTTCTGGAACCGGGAAGAACGGGTAGGAGGAGCCTTTTTCCAATATACCGGTCATTTTTGGGAAAAAGTGACGGTGATGGCAGGCATGCGTTATGACTACCATAATTTAGCCGGAGGATTTTTTACACCCCGTTTCCATCTGGCTTATACTCCGGACGAATGGACGACTCTGAAATTTTCTGCAGGCAAAGGGGCCAGGTGGGCGAATGTATTGGCCGAAAACAGTTATATGCTGGCTTCTTCCCGTTCGGTTTATGTGAACGATAAATTATTGGTTGAACATCCGGAGGAATTAAAAAAGCTGAAAATGGAAAAGGCCTGGAATTTCGGTGTTTTACTGAATCGTAAGTTCGTTGTATTTGACCGGCTGCTGAATATCAATCTGGATTATTATCGTACCGATTTTTCCCGGCAAGTCATTGTGGATAATGAAATGCAGGAGAATCAGGTGAATTTTTATAACTTGCAGGGGAAATCGTATTCCAATTGTTATCAGGTGGAAGTCCGTTACGAACTGGTTCCCCGCCTGGATGTATTGGGAGCGTTCCGCTATAATGACGCTCATATGACTTACCGGGATAAGGAAGGAGAGAAGCGTTTGTTACGTACGCCTTTACAAAGCAAGTATAAAGGACTTTTAAATTTATCGTACTACACGAATATGAAGAAATGGCAGTTTGATTTTACGACTCAGTTCAACGGCCCCGGCCGTTTGCCTGTAGAAGGAGGAAATTTCGAGTCTTTTCAAATTATGAATGCTCAGGTCTCTAAATTTTTCCGTCGCAGGAGCGTATATGCCGGTTGCGAAAATATAGGAGATTTTATGCAGAAACATCCCATCCTGTCAGCCGACGATCCCTGGGGAGCCGGGTTTGATGCCTCTCGGATCTGGGGACCTTTACACGGCAGGAAATTTTATCTGGGGCTTCGGTTCGGAATAGACCGGGATTAAATATCCGGTTTATCGTATTAGTAAATGTTACACCTAAATTTGTATATCATGAAAACAATGAAATCCGTATTATTTTTAGTGTTATTTTCTCTGGTTTTCTTTTTAACGGCAACAGCAGCCCCTAAAGGAGAAAAAACGGTGGTTTATAAAGCGACTTTACATTGCGCTTCCTGTAAAGCCAAAGTAGAAAAAAATATTGCTTTTGAAAAAGGAGTGAAAGCTTTGGACGTAGATTTGGATAAACAAACAATCACGGTGACTTTCCGCGCAGATAAGAATAATGCGGAAAATATCCGGAAGGCGATTGAAAAGCTGAATGTGCCCGTTTCCGGCTTCTCGGAGAAAAAAGTGACGGACGGGAAAGAAAAAGCAGGGAAGGGGAAAACAAAGAAAACCGATGAAGCTGCCTGTCAGGAAGATTGTAAATAAGTTACGCGGAAAGAAGGGGTCTGACTCTGGCCTTACACAAGCCTACGCTTACTGAATGTCTCCCGTGGAGAGGCGCATAAAAAGGAAGTGGCTGAACTACTTCGGCCACTTCCTTTAAGATTAAAGATCGAGGTATTTTCCTTCCTCATCGAAAGACGCTAAGGCTGCATTTACCCCCGGAGTGTCTTCCTTATAGGTTACGCCGAACCACTTGGCATCCGTTTTTAATACTTTTACTTTGACCGCTTTTTCCCGCAACATCTGGTCGACTACCTTGGGAATATAAAATTCGGATTTCAGGTTATCCTTATTTTGAGGATAAAACGCGATGAATTGTTTTTCGATTTCCTGAAAAACAGTCGGCGTAAAACCCCAGAAATTCATGGAAACCACGTCTTCCGGATTTAAAATTTTACCGGAATCCTCGTCTTTGATTGTCCCGTCGGCTAAAGTTCCGATTTTAGTACATTCGGTGACAGCTTTCAGATAATCGTTTTGATCTACTTCGCATACACCCCTGGACACAGTTCCGTTTTCGGAAAGTGTAGACGCCAGGCGGTAACCTACCAGACAACACGCTCTTTCGTCGGTATTTTCAGCCAAAAAATCATGAGCTTTTACGAAAGCGTCGCTACCGTAAAAATCGTCTGCATTTAAAGCAGCAAACGGTTCGTGTATTACCTCTTTGGCACACCAAATGGCATGAGCGGTTCCCCAGGGTTTTTCTCTTTCCACAGGGGGCATATTCCCCGGTAATTTGTTCATATCCTGGTAGCAATATACGGTTTCTACCAGGCTTTCCGCATACTTACCTACGAAGTTTTTAAATTCCTCAGCAAAACTCTCTCGTATGATAAAAACGATTTTATCGAATCCGGCATGTACGGCGTCGTAAATGGTGTAATGCAACAATGCTTTTTTGTGCGGTCCCAAAGGGGTAATCTGTTTGAGACTGCCGAAACGGGATCCCATCCCGGCCGCCATAATCAAAAGAGTCGTTTTATTTTTCATGACATTTTATTTTATAAAAAATGTTTTATTTCTTTTTGTGGATGTAACGGACAAAGACTTCCATCGCTTCATATTCGGCCATGCCGAGTTTGTTATACAAATCGGCCGTATTCCGGTTACGGTCCTCGGCTCTTTGCCAGAACTCCCGCGGATCGTCACCCGGAAAAGCCGGTCCGTTATTTTGGGAGCCGTGCTTGTAGATGGATTTCCGTTTGATCGATAATTCGGAAGGACTGATGGGAACGGCCATGTCTACTTTTTCTATTTCCCATTCCATCCAGGCTCCGCGGTACCACCAGGTATAACAATCTTCGAACCATTTGTCTTCACAGACGATGTCATACGCCCGTAAAATGGCGTCCAGACACACCCCGTGCGTACCGTGCGGATCTGCTAAATCGCCGGCTGCATAAATCTGATGAGGTTTTACTTCCCGAAGTAATTTTACGATAATATCGATGTCAGCCTGGCTTAACGGATTTTTTTTCACCGAACCGGTTTCATAGAACGGTAAATTGAGGAAATGAATGCGTTCGGTGGGTACGCCGATATACCGGCAGGCCCCCCGGGCTTCCGCTTTACGAATATCCCCTTTGTAGGCCAGTAATTCGGCCGGTTCTTCCTCTTCCGGTTTTCTTTGAGTAATTAATTCTTTTACTTTTTCGAAGGCAGCATTCATCGTTTTGGTATCACCGTGGATGTGTTTGGTAAACGAGGAAGCGATGTCCATCATCTGATATACGTAATCGTCGAAAACAGCGATATTACCGGACGTTTGATAAGCCACGTGCACGATGTGTCCTTGCTCTACTAAACGGGCGAAAGTTCCACCCATAGAGATGACATCGTCGTCAGGGTGGGGGCTGAAAATCAACACCCTTTTCGGATGAGGCTCGGCCCGTTCCGGCCGGGTGGAATCGTCCGCATGAGGTTTTCCACCGGGCCAGCCCGTAATGGTATGCTGCAGGTCGTTGAATACCCGTATGTTAACTTTGTTGGCAGAACCGAAGGTTTTGATCAGGTCGCTCATGCCGTTATCCATATAATCTTTATTTTCTACCTTTAAAATGGGTTTCCCCACTTTTTGGCAAAGCCAGATAACGGCTTTACGGATCAATTTGTCATCCCATTCCACTTTACTTACCAGCCAGGGACGATCCGCTCGGGTGAGTTCTTCGGCTGCTTTTTCGTCTATAAAAAAATGTACGTTGGGATGGGTTTGCAGGAAAGTAGCAGGTACTTTATCGGAAATATGTCCTTCTACGGTTTCTTTTATGATGGAAGCTTTCTTCTCTCCCCATGCCAATAAAACAATTCTTCTGGCTTTCATGATGGTTCCCACTCCCATCGTAATGGCACGGGTAGGTACTTTGTCTCTGCCTCCGAAATCTCCGGCCGCATCCAGTATGGTGAGTTCGTTCAGATATACCATACGGGTACGGGAAGTCAGAAGAGACCCCGGCTCGTTAAAACCGATATGGCCCGTTCGTCCGATTCCCAGAACCTGGAGGTCGATGCCTCCGGCTTCATCGATTTGTTTATCGTATTCCTTACAGAACTTTTCGATCTCTTCCGTTTTGAGCGTGCCGTCGGGTATGTGGATATTTTCAGGAGCGATGTCTATATGATCGAATAAATGATGATGCATGAAATAGTGATAACTTTGTTCCGACTCTTTGGGCATAGGAAGATACTCATCCAGATTGAAAGAAATCACATTTTGAAAAGACAATCCTTCTTCTTTGTGCATTCTTACCAATTCCTGGTATAATTTGATGGGGGAGGAACCTGTCGCTAAGCCGAGCACACACATGCGGTGTTCCTTGGCTCTCGAGCGGATCAGGTCTGCAATTTCGTTCGCAACCGCTTTTATAGCCGTCGCAGGAGTCTCGAAAATTTGCACGGGTATTTTTTCATACCTGTCAGCTCCTTCGCCTTTGGCGATATAAGTTGTCATCATCATAATAAAGTAGTTTTAATTAATTTTTTAATAGAGTGAAAAATTATTATCCGAGTCATAATACAGGTTCTTCATGACAACCATAAGCGTTCCCATTATGGTGGAATGAGAATTTAAATCACTCAGTTTAATTTCACACTGGTTTTTTAAACGGGTGAGCGTGTATTTATTTAATATTTGCTGGATCGGCGCTGTAATCAGATCGCCCGAATCCGCGATTTCTCCTCCGATGACCAGCACCTGCGGATTAAAAAGATGAATAAGGGTGGAAAGACCTTCTCCTATTTTTTCACCGGCCTGCTGCAATAAATCGATGGCAAAGATATCATCCTGCTTGGCTGCTTTGATGATCGTCGCCAGACTGATGCCCTGAGGCTCGGCCAGTGAACGGATAGACGTATTCACTCCGTTACGGATCGCTTCAGTGGCTACCCGCACGATGGCCCGGCCGGAGGCGACGGTTTCCAGACAACCTACCTTGCCGCAATAACATTGCCCGTTTAGTCCTGAAATCCGGATGTGTCCGAATTCCCCAGCCATTCCCTTGTAGCCCGTGTAAGGTTGGGAATTCAGAATCATCCCCAGCCCGATGCATTCGTTAACACTGATACATAAAGCATTCGATATCCCTTTGGCTACACCGAAGGTGTGTTCCGCTAACGCCATTATTCTCGAATCATTATCGATGAATACCGGCATTCCTAACATTTTCTCGAGAACCTTTTTTATGTTAGTATCCTCGTAGGTGAAGTAGGTATAAGCATTGCCGTCGCTATCGATAAGACCGGGAATGGCAAAACCGGCTACCTTGATTTTTTGAAAAGGTATGCTCAGTTCCTGTAAAGTAAGGTCGATCTTTTCCCGGATATAACGGAGATTTTCCTCATTGGTTTTGCCTTCTTCCAGAATGGAGGGATATACCTTGATTTCTCCGATTATTTCTTTCCGCAAATTAAAAATGGCAATTTTTAAGTGTATGCGGCCTACATCTACTCCCATGATATAAGCAGCGTCCGGATTTAATGAAAAGATATGAGGTCTTTTGCCTCCTATGGATAATCCTTGTCCCCTGTCCGTAACCCATCCTTCTTCAATGAGTTCGTCGATCATTCGACTGATTGTAGGGGTGGTCATATTGGTTAATCGACAGATTTCCGGTTTAGACATTTCTCCCATTTTGTAGAGAAAACTGATGATATCTTTCTTCTGTTGATATCTTTTTTCTTTTAAGCCGGGTAAGGAATTCTTGTTAGTTAGTTGCATTTTATTTTCTTTGCGATAATTATCGTTACAAAAGTAGCAAAACTTAATAAAAAAATTATGAAAGAATAGAATTATTTTAGGTGGGAAATGAATATTCAGGAAAAAATTTTGTTGAAATAAGATTTTGTGTCCAGCCGCCTCTCCGCTCTCCTGGCTTACAGGGCAACCCCGCAAAAAATAAACGGTTTCCGGTAAATGCGGAGGAATAAAAATAAGTGGAGAACCGCTCTGTTTTTTACAGTCGAAAGGAGAAGGGAGGATAGAGAAGGAAAATTCGGTTTTCCCCTATGAAAAGACAGACCGTCCGAAATGAACTCCGGACGGTCCGTTTTTCTGTGTGAAGGATTACTTTTTTGAGCAAAAGAGACCGAAATCTATTCCTATCGTAAATCGGAAGGTATTTTTCAAAGGACAATCCGACCCGGCCAGCAGATAAGAAAAATCTCCCTGGATGTGATAAAAACGTAACCCGCATCCCACAGTTGCATACGAATCATATCCTTTATCTTTATCTCCTAAGTGATATCCTGCCCGGATGGAGGCATGCTGCAATAAAACATATTCCACGCCTAAACCCGCATCAAAATTGCTGCTTCCCGAAGGCATCAGTTGGTAACCCAGATCCAGTCCGCAATTCAGGACATGAGACTTGCTAAAAGGCAGTCCGACAGAACCTCCCAGACTGATTTTTCCAGGCAGATCGTATTTGGTATCCAGGTATTTGATTTTCGTTCCTATATTGGCGACTTGAAGACCTATGGCATAACTTGCTCCTTCAAACCAATGGGTGTTTTGCCGGTAAAAAACGCCCAGGTCGAAGGCCATGGCATTGGCCGATTTAGCACCCTGATAGGATCCCATGTCGGAACTGATGTAACGGAAAGTAAGGGACATGCCCAGGTTTTTGGTCACCAATCGGGAATAACCGAGATCCAACGCCCATTCCGAAGGTTTAAAAGTTTTACCGGGATTGCCGTTTTCATCCATGATACGGGATTCGGCGTGGGTAAAATTCCGGAATCCCAGGACCAGACTCTGTTTGTTACCTATTTTAAAGAATCCGCTTATGCTGTGCAGACTATTTCCCGATACCAGATCTCTCATCCAGGGGGTATAGGAATAGCTGACCGCTCCCCTTTCGGAAGTAAATAAACTGGCTGCACTGTTGTGGTAGAAGGCATAAGCGCCCTGAGGCAAAGCAATACCGATATCTCCCATGCCGGCGGAGCGGGCGTCCGGAGTAATTTTCAGGAAAGAAACGGCTTCACCGTCACTTTTCTTGTTTTCCTGAGCTTTTGCCATCAGGCTGATGACACACAGAAAAAGAAGGAGGGTATATATTTTTTTCATGTCCGTAATTTATAGTTTGATGATATTTCTTTTTATTTCCTGGGTTCCGTATTTCAATACAATGACGTAGGAGCCTCCGCTTATTTCCTTCATGTTCAAAACGCCGGGATTAAACGGAGAAACCTCTACCACATCTTCCAGCACCAAAGCTCCCGCAGAGGAATACAACTGTACGGATACTTTACCCTCGACATCCCGGCCCATCCGGATATTTAAATTATCCACGACAGGATTGGGATAGAGATCCACAGCCTGACTGCCGTCTCGGGACATAAATATTAAGGTTCTGCTGCAAGCTAATCCGAAATGATCCGAAGCGGTGATCGAAATCGTTCCCTGGCCCGCTTTGAGAGAAGTGAAAGTCAGCTCTTCGTTCACCACTTGAGCATCCAGTATGCCTTCCGGCGAGATTTGAATGTTATAGTTCAGTACCTCTCCATCCGGATCGGAAAAATAGTCTTTTAGATTGATGACCTGAGTTCCCCCGATTTTATCCATATAGAGGGTTTCCCACTCCTTGTCGGTAAGCTGAGGAGCATGGTTTCCCAAAATGGTAAAAGGTATATCTTCGCTGGCAGAGGCTCCGGCTTCATCGGTTACGGTAAGCCGGGCCTGATAACTACCGGCTTTTGCATTGGCGGCGGTAATGGTGACGATAATCGTATTGTCGCCTCCGGGTATAGCTGTTGCCGCTCCGCTGGGGTCCTGAAGCTCGTACGTGTAGTCCTGACCTTCCGGATCGTGGATTTTAAAAATAATGTCTTGGGTTTGGTAGGCTTTTAATACGATGTCTCCCGTAGTTATTTTTTCAATAACCGGAGGTTGATTGGAAATCGTTTCCCCCTGGGAAAAGGCGACAGCCGAACGGTTCCCGAAACGGTCTATACCGGCGATCCCGAAATAATAAGCGGTTAAAGGAGACAGGCCTTTAATTGTGTGAGTAATGGTTTCTCCCGGACGATTTTTGGTTACATCTACACTTTCGGTATGCACAGAGGCGGGAAGACGGTCGAAATCTATTCCCTCCAGGGATTGTGTACTCCAATAAATGGTATACCGGTCCGGACTGCCGTTATCTTCGTCTCTCGTAACGGTCCAGGTCAGATTGGCAAAATTGGCTCCCCATTCGATAGCGAGATCGGTGACCGGATCGGGAGCAATTTCCTGATCTACCTGCAAAGCAATGGCAGCATCCAGGTATCCGCTTCCTAATTTTCCCCGGTAGGTGGGATTGTATTGATATATATCTTTTACACTCTGAACGAGTCTTTCTCTCACCTCTTCAGGAGTTAATCCGGGATGTCCTACACCGAACCGGGATACCACCAGGGCTGCTACTCCGGAAACGTGGGGACAGGCCATGGAAGTGCCCTGCATATAGCCGTATTGACTGTTGGGTAAGGTACTGTAAACCGGACAGTCATTGTTAAATCTGCCTCCATAGCGGTAACTTCCTCCCGGAGCCGTAATGTCTACCCAATCGGCATAGTTGGAGTAGTAAGCTTTTGTAAAATCCGGCGCCATGGAAGCAACGGACAAAACTCTTTCGTATTTGGCCGGATAGACGTCATAATCTTTATTTTCATTCCCCGCGGCAAAAATGACAATTCCTCCGTTCATCGGTCCTTCTTGGTTACCGTTTTCGTCCTTCCCGGCATTTTCGATAAAATAATCGATAGCGGCTTTGGTGGCATTATCCATAACCGGAGTCTGGCCTTCTTCAAAAGTAAACGACCAACTGTTCTGGCAAATTACAGCTCCGTTGTCGGCTCCGTATTTGATGGCCCGGGGAATGTATCGGGTACCGATGTCTTTATTGGGATTGTTGGGATCGTGTTCGAAAATCTGACAGCTCATGATGCGAACGCCGTCATGCTGGCCGGTACCCCCGGCAATTCCGCCTACCCCCAGATTGTTATTGTTGACAGCCGCAATGGTTCCGGCTACGTGGGTTCCGTGGGAATGGGGCTTGATAGTAGCGATGTCGGAAACGAAATTCCATCCGAAGATGTCTCCCTTATAGCCGTTGCCGTCGTTATCCGTATATCCCGGAGATTCATCCTCGTTTCTCCAGACATTATCCGCCAGGTCTTCGTGTTCAACGTCGATACCTCCATCCACTACAGCTACAATTACTTCGGGATTTCCGGCCGTAACTTTCCAGGCATCGAAAAGATTGATGTCTGCACCTGCTTTCGAATCGGACAACGAACCGTCGTTGTGATAATGCCATTGCTTGTATAGATCGGGATCGTTAAAAGGAGCCGTCGTCGTTTCTGCCGGCCCGGAAGAAAGTAACTTTTTATCTACCTTCACCATTTTTCCTCCCGCCCGTTGGATTTTACGGATAGGTTCCACGATATCGATTCCGGGAATCTGGGAAAAATCGGATACGGCCCGGGTAACCGGTATGTTTTCATCGAAATATATATCATACCATAAGTGTAATCCCGCTTTCCGGCTTCTGGCCTCGAATTTGCCGGCATCCGGGAAAACCCGCTCGATCTTGGAGGCCCCTAGCTTGGCGGCCAGACCATCGATCTCGCTTACCCCCGTTTGAATGATTCCGTTCGTTGAACTTAAACTGACCGTACTGCCAGAACCGGGTGTAAGTTTTATTCTTACCCATCCTTTAAAAAAATGCTCGTTTTTTAGGGCAATTTCTTCCGGCGTATTCTTTTCATCTTCCTTGTTCCCTAATTTATCATCTTCGCAAGAGAAAAAAGAAAGCAAAAGGAATATAAGAATCCATCTACTTTTCATAATTGTAATTTTAAGTTATTTATGTATTTTCATGTAGGTATATACGTAATAAAGTATATAATAAGTTCTTTTCACCAAAGAAACGAATTTTAAAACTTATTTTAAAATAATTTTTCATAAAAGATGAGGGAAAAGAAACCAAATTTTGGGAAAATTTATGTTATATAATTCTGCCTTAGTGATTTATTAAGTGTGATTTTTTATAGTTATAAATAAAGAGAAAGGGAAAAAGGGCAACGGGTTTGTTAAATATTTGTTAGTAAGGCCCTAAAAATCTTATTGAACCGGACCAGCTGTTGTCCCCTTTCCAACTGTCCGGACCGATTCTTTTTCCTGCCGGTAACAAGGGAAAACGCTGAACCCCTTATAAGGTTGCTAACTTATTTCTTGGCTTACGGCCGGATTGGAAATCTGCCCTTCCGGTCTCTTCGGAGACAGACTAGTTGATAGCTCATTGTGTCGCACTGATTCGGATACCTCGGTGTACTTACTTGATTTGGTCATAATAAGCAAAAACTTTTGACAGGTCTTCCGCTTTCATTTTCAGTTTATGCTCCTTGATGTATTTGCCGATAACATTCGCTTTCTCCCGGAAAATAGATAAAAATTCTTTTTTCGAGCGGGGCAGTACGGCTGCTTTCTGCTGATCCAGCTGATAATAGAAGGTTTCTTTGTGCTGGAATTTATCCTTTTCTTTTTCTTGATATCCGCTGGCCGGACGCCCTTTTTCCAGTGGACAGGTGTGAAGTTTGAGCAGTTTGCTGCCGTTTCCGTTGTAAATTACTTCTAATACACCTGTGGCAGGCTTACTCCCGCTCACATAATCCGTATAGATAAAATGTCTGTTCCCGATGGTTATCTCTGTGATGGTATCCGATAGGGCCAGTACATAAACGGAATCGGCCTTATTTTTCAACCAAATTTGTTCGCCATATACGAAATACCTCATGGCATACTTTTTAACGGTTCCGGAAAGGAGGGTTACGCTTCCGGGTTGCCATTCTTTATCCAGGAAAGGACTCCCCTCATAGACTTCTGCAAATTTAGGGGAATCGGCATCTATAGTTCCGGGTAACCTGCTTAAACGGAAGTTATTTATTTTCGAGTTGACACTATTTAAATCCTGTGCCTTTAGCAAACACCCTGCTAAAAATAAACAAAAAAATAAGATAATTTTTTTCATGGTAGTGAGTTTAAGGAGAAAAAGAGAGGATGCAAATCGGCATCCTCTCCCTGTAAGTTTATCTGAAGGAAATCATTCCTTTTTAACCATGATGGTTATGTAGGGGAACCAACCGCTCAAATCGGCATTTAAAATGCCATAGGACCCGGTCGTTATCCCCCTGAAATTAATATCGCAAATAATCGGTTCTTTTCGCAGACTATTTCCGACCACATTGTAGATAAAAACGGGGCCTATAGAACTATGGGTAAACATGTATTGCTGTGTAGGAATTTGGATTTGGGCCTTGTCGTAATCAACGATACCTTTGATGACGGAAGGCGTTCCAAATAAACCTGCTATAGCAATCGTGTCTCCGTTAATCTGTTGTATCTTCATATCGTACGGATCTCCATCGTTTGCACCATCTTTTGTGTCTTGGGCCAGCCACTTGCCTTCCAACCAGTCCATGGTAATTTCAAAGAAACGGCTGAGGCTGATGGTAACGCTGGTAGTTGTCCCTTCCTGTATCATAGTTTGGTCAGCGACCAAATTAAGTGTTAGCTTTACAGCTTCAGGAGTCAGGTTATTATAATACCCTTTTATTTTGATGACTCCGTTATATTTGCCGGCAGGAATGGTCACACTTTTGTTTACAAAATCATAATCCTGGCCTTCTACTGCTGTCGTTTTAGCAGCATCGACAGATACACTGAACGTACGGTCTTCTTTGCTTATCTGCGAGACTCCCAAAGCAATCTCTACAATCCCGTCTCCGTTTTCTTTAATGGCTTCATTTATCGTAGCCTTATCGAACGATACAAAAGCGGGGCCGCTATAGATAATGGGATCGTTCTGGCATCCCGTTATTAAAAAAACGGACCACGCAATAAATATATATATCCTTTTCATAATTCAACCTTTTTAATATCCGTCATTTTGCTGATTCTTAATTTGGGGGTTGGCGTTGATCTCATGGGAAGGGATCGGCCATACAAACCGAAAATCGGTCGTTTCTTTGGAAATATTCGTTGTGTTATCGTTACCGTTCAGGTAAACGTAAGTGCCGTCTTGAGGTACACGTCCATGAAGGCCGGTTTTATAACGTTTCAGATCCCACAAGCGATAACCTTCCATATAAAGCTCTCTTTGCCGTTCTTTCCGTATTTCGTTAGTCAGTGTCTCTCCCCGATAAGTTTGGTTTGCATAACCCTGGATTCGTTTGGAACGTAAAGCGTTCAAATATTTCAGCGCACTGGCTTCATCATTGGATTGTTTGTAGGCCTCTGCTAAAATCAGGTACATTTCTGCGATACGGAATATTTTCGGGGCATTTACAAATTGGGTATTTCCTGAACAGTATGTGGGATTACCGGGATATTTCGTGCAATAATAAAGGATTGCCGTGCCGGAAGAAAAGGTCATCGATCCAGGTTTGAAATAAACTTTGAAGCGTAAGTCATTGGCCTTATCATACAAATCCAAAACTGTTTGGGTTGGAATAAAGTCGGGATTGAGTTTCGTATTACTTCCGGATTTATCAATTAAGACTGTACCGGTAGCACTACCCAACTGTCCCGCTTTAAATATCGGTTGAAAAATAATTTCGGTAGATACATCGTTTGTCCACATCTTTTTCAAAGCAGAAGCACTGGTCACCAGTGGATATTTTTCTCCGTCTACCAACGGTTTGGCGGCTTGGATGGCAGCGGAGTAATTACCCATCTGCAAAGCTACGCGTGCTTTTAAAGCACTTACGGCATCCTCGGTTAAATAACCGGAATTCTGCACTCCCTCTGAGGTAACATATTTAGCGGCGGAATCCAGGTCTGCCAGAATAAATTTATACGTTTGATCCAACTTAGCCCGGGACGGAAAAGTAGAAGCATCGCTGGAAGGTGCATACTTGGTTACCAAAGGAACGCCCCAATCATTCGCCGCTGTAGATGTATGGTACGGTTTACAGAAACGGATAGCCAGTTCTTCATAAGCTAATGCCCGCATAAAATAAGCTTCACCTAAATACTGTTTTAAGGCAGTCTGATCTGCTTCGGAGAAAGTATGCATCAATGACGCTCCCTTTTCCAATACCAAATTACAATTGCTGATCAATGCATAAAAACCGGACCATTGTCCCCCGTCTTCGGCTGTTTGTTGCCAACGATACCAGGTTCCGTAATTGTTGCTGAAGTCTATAACCGCATTCAGACCGTCTGCCTGAATTTCCGGCTGGAGAATATAGCTACCGGTAAACAGGAGCTGTGTATATTCATAAAATCCATTCCGAAAATTTTTAAAGTCGCTTAAGGTTTGCAAGGACTCGTCGGTAGGGATTTTATCATACGGGTATTTGTCCATATCGCATGAAGCCAGGGAAAGACCCGTAATACCTATCAATGTATATAATATCTTTTTCATCTGATTAAATTTAAAATTAGAAGTTCAACTCTATACCGATTTCATATTGCCTGGTATTGGGATAATTACCCATAGATAAATTGGAGTCAACCTCCGGGTCATATCCCGAATAATCTGTGAAAGTCAATAAATTACGTCCGATGGCATAGATCCGGGCTCCTTCCATAAATCCGGTCTTCTTCAACAAATTTTTGGGTAGGGTGTAAGATAATGTCACATTTTTTAAACGTACGAAAGAAGCGTTTTCCACAAAGCGGGAATCGAATTGCGGAGCTTCTCCCGCTTTCGGTATGTCTGTTTTTTGTCCCGGAGTAGTCCAAATATTTAACATCTTTTTAGTCATATTTGTTTCTGCTCCGAATGTGGAATTTTCGATAAAGAAGCGGTCGTTATTCAACATGTATTTTTGCGCCACCCATGTAAAATCGGCGCTCAGGGAAAGACCTTTCCAGGCAACCGTGGTAGCGAAACCTCCGGCCCAGGGAGCGAAGCGGGTTTTTCCCATAAATTGCTTCAGGTCATCGGAATAATTTTCCGTTACTCCACCTTCGGGGGTATACCACAATTGTTTACCGTTAGCGGGATTGACGCCGGCATATTTTGCATAGTAAAATTCGCCAAAGGGATGGCCTTCTGCATATTTTATGCCGGTACCTGCTTGTACAAAGTCTTCGAAACCTTTATACAATTTTACGATTTCGTTCTTATTATAATTGAAATTGGCTGTAATATTCCAATAAAAATTACCTTTACTAAAAATATCGTAGCTGATGGATACGTCGACCCCGGTATTTGTCATTTCACCTACATTTCCGTTAGCGGAGGAATGCCCGGTTGTCATAGAAAGAGGCACGCTCATCAACATGTCTGTGGTTGACTTTTTATAAAATTCAACATCCAGATTTAAAGCATTCAGCAGGCTGGCCGATACCCCCATATTCCAGGAGGTTACTGTCTCCCAGGTAAGAGCGTCATTGGGTACACCGCTCAATGTCCATCCGGCTTCATCGTTGTATTGACCGTTACCGACCGAACCGATATATACATAGTCGTTAATTCCCGAGTTACCGGTAGAACCATAACTTACTTTAAGACGCAGATCATCTATTAAATCTACATTCTCCAAAAAGGCTTCTTTTTTCAAATTCCACATCACCCCTGCCGAATAAAAAGTACCCCAGCGTGCATCTTTAGGAAAGAGCGAAGAACCGTCACGCCGGACAGAAGCATCGAAATAGTATTTGTCCATAAAGTTATAGTTGAACTTGGCAAAATACGAATTAAATACCGTTTCGGTCAATGAAGCTCCGAAAGGATCTTCGGCATAAGGAATCTGACTGGCAGAGAGCAACATCAGGCGGGAGTCCGATTGACCCTGAGTACGGGCATTAAAAGTTTCGTTTTTATTGATAATCGATTCCTGTCCGATTAAGAAACTCAGGTGATGGTCGTTTTGGATATCGAATTTATATTCCGCTGTATTGGTAAAAGTAAACGAATAAAAACGCTGGAATGCTTCCTGCACATTTCCGGTATTTGCATTCATTTCAAGTAACGGATCGGGATAAGCTTTCAGGGTCGAGCGGTAGTCAAAAGCATCTGCCGATTGCTGTGCCCGGATAGTCAGTCCCTTTATCGGCGTCAGCTGAACAAAAGTATTCCCCATGATACGGGTCGTTTTTTTCACACGGGGTTGCATTTCCATAACCCGGGAACAGTTTATCAAACCACCCATTTCTTTATTCATGGTCCAAGGTTCACCCCAATGAATTTGGCCGTTCTCATCGATTGTGTAGGTATAGGGAGAATAGGAAGGATCCGCCCATTTGGCAAAATTTGCCGGATTATACCACCCGTTGGAGGTTGAGAAGGTGGTCCGGTATTTTTCGTGAGATAGACCTAAATTAACCCCTACTTTTAACCAATCGGTTACTTTGGTATCGATATTCGAACGTAACGTCATACGTTTATAGTCCGAGTGATGGACAATACCGTCCTGGTTGAAATAACCGGCGGAGAAATAATAGTTACTTTTTTGCGAAGCTCCGGTTACGGAACCGTCGATCTGATAAGTCGGGGAATTGCTTTTGAAAAGGTAATCCCTCCAGTCGGTATCGACATTATATTTGGTAGCCCAGGCTTTATGTTCCTGGAAAGAGGTATTGGTGATCAATGAAGGGTCTATCATCTCGCGGAATTTCAGGTATTCCTGCGCATTCATCATTTCTATATTATCCGTGGCCATTTGCGACCAACCGTACTGAGCCCGGACCTGCATTTTCGGTTTTTCTCCCATCTTGCCCCGTTTCGTTGTGATAATCAGTACGCCGTTGGCGGCCCGGGAACCGTAGATAGCCGTTGCCGAAGCATCTTTCAGCAATACTACGTTTTCGATGTCGTTACTGTTAATGGCACTGAAAGCGGAAGAGGTAACGGGATTTCCGTCCACCACTAACAAAGGAGTATTACTGGCATTCATCGAGTTTACACCCCGTACACGCATCGAAAAACCGGCACTCGGTTCTCCGGAAGAGGTATATACCTGCAATCCGGCCACCTGTCCTTGCAAAGCGTCGGCAACATTCGCTACCGGACGGTCTTTTAATTTTTCCTGTTTTACCGTTGCTACACTACCGGTAATCGATCCCAATTTTTGGGTCCCGTACATACCCTCGATAACCACCTCGTCCAACATTTCTGTATCGGGTTCCATTTCAACCAGAATGTTTGTCTTCCCAGTAACGGTGAGTTCTTGGGTTTTCATTCCGATGAAGCTAAAGGTCAGAACATCCCCGTTCTTTACCCGGATGGTAAACTTTCCGTTCACGTCGGTAGCCGTTCCTTTGCTCCGGTC
>CAJMSX010000031.1 GCA_905216195.1 uncultured bacterium | reverse complement strand
GCCCCGTTTCGGCTTTCCGTTGTCCCCATATTCTATCGTAACCTGAGATTTGGAATCCGGCCGCAAATAATTCATCAATTGCCCCTCCTTCCGGATGATAGCCAGCTCATTCAGTAACAGATGCGCCAATTCCAACGATAAAGGCATATAATTATCCGTCTCGTTACAGGCATATCCGAACATCATACCCTGGTCACCGGCCCCCTGTTCCATCGGATCTTCCCGCTCTACTCCCCGGTTGATGTCCGGCGATTGTTCGTGTATAGCACTGAATACACCGCAACTGTTCCCGTCGAACATATAATCGCTTTTGGTATAACCGATTTCGTTAATGACTTCCCGCGCAATTTCCTGAACATCTACATAGGTATTCGTTTTAATTTCCCCGGCAATTACAGTTTGTCCCGTCGTTACCAAAGTTTCACAAGCGACCTTCGCATCCGGGTCGTAAGCAATGATCTTATCGAGTACGGCATCGGAAATCTGGTCCGCCACCTTATCGGGATGCCCTTCGGACACCGATTCAGAAGTAAATAAATATCCCATAATTCAATTTTTAAGTTCTCCGGACTCCGGATGATTCCGTCTCGTAACGGCTCCATCTAAAATCACAAATTTATAAAACAGGGAAGTGTGGATGGTTGTATCCAGAAGCTATGCGTTTTAGCAATTTTTTTCAGTGGTTGCAATCAGCCAAATCCTTCCACAATTAACGATGCAAATATACGATAATAATTATAAAAAGTAAGAAGGTTACAATAAAAAGTTGGTCGCCTCCCTTCGGGAGCTTTCAGGCAAGCGGGAGTGTCGAAAACATTCACTTGTTTTCGACACTCCCGGTTTATTCATTATCGGCGGGAACCACAAACCATCTGTTGGTCCGCTATTCTACCTGCGCATTTTTCACATTTCCCCAGCCGACCAGGATCAGAATAAAAGCAATTAAATTTAAAATCGGTCCTACAATGGCCAGCAATACGGTAATGTATAAAACATAAGCTATCAGATTCAACAAATAAGCCACATATAATTTGGAAATACCGTTCATAGCACTTTGCGGGAAAGTAGTGGACTTCTTTAAAGCCGAAAAGGCCATTACACATAAAATACAACCTATAATATTGAGGATTCCGCTGATCATAGAGCCTACAACCGTACCCAAGAAAGGAATGACCGATAAAAGAACGGAAACAACAGCTCCTATAATCAAAAGGATGGCCGCTAATTTCACCCGGCCGATATTAGCGGCATCTTCTCCTTCCAGGGTGCCCTGCAATTCCCCGAGACCCATCAGGTAAAACACATACCCTAAAATAGTGGCTACACCGGTCAACAAGCCAATCCACAAGGCTCCCCCCAGACTCCCTGAAGCCAAAGCCATCACAGCTACCAATCCTCCGACAATTCCCGACAGTGAAAATAACAACACCCCCATAAAAATTTTTGCCGTAGAAGTTTTCCATACAGATACATTCAATTCCATGATAATCGTTTTTGGTTATTACTAAAAGTTATCTAAACATTCTTTTCGTGTCCGATTCTAGAAAAATCCACCAGGTTTTTCCGTAGTCAAGTTTTCACAAAAATAAAAAATATTTTTATTTATTCACTTTTTTATACCAATAACTCAGCTTGTTTTCGCAATTTTTCGGTCTTTTTTTAAACTTTCTTATAATTAATCACTTAGAAAACACTCGCTTGTCTAACCTGGGAATACACTTCCGTTTTTTCTCATCCCGGCGAAAATTCATAGCCTTAAAAAGGAAATGACCTATTTTCCTCTTTTTCCGTATACGCATGAATTTTAAGTTCGTTGCTTCCATACTTCTATTAATTCGTTAACTTTGGCCCAAAATAAGAACTATGGCTTTTTTATACAATCTCGGTATCAAGGCTTACGAAATAGCGATCTATCTCGCCTCTCCCTTCCAGGAAAAGGCTGCGCTCTGGGTAAAAGGGAGAAAAAAAATACGAAAAAAAATACGGAGGGTTTCCCGGGGTTCCGAACGACTGGTTTGGTTTCATGCGGCCTCTCTGGGGGAATTCGAACAAGGGCGTCCCCTTATGGAAGCTTTGAAAAAAGAGCAACCTGCAACGAAAATCCTGCTCACTTTTTTTTCGCCTTCGGGCTATGAGATCCGGAAAAATTACCAGGGTGCCGACTTTATTTTTTACTTACCCGCCGACACTCCCGCAAACGCTCGATTTTTCCTAAGCCATTTTAAACCGGATGCGGCGGTTTTTATCAAATACGAATTCTGGTACAACTACCTGCATGAACTTTCCAAACACCAGATACCGGTTTATCTGATCTCCGCCCTGTTTCGCCAGGAACAGCCTTTTTTTAAACGCTGGGGAGGATTACACCGAAAAATGTTGCACTTTTTTACCCGTATTTTTGTACAGGACCAGGAATCGGTAAGCTTATTGCGAACCTTGGGCATTACCGAAGTACAACAAACCGGAGACACCCGTTTCGACCGGGTAAAACAGATCGCAACCGAAGCCAGACACCTAGCAAAAATAGAAGCTTTTCTGGGAAAAGACCCGGCCATCGTGTGCGGCAGTACCTGGCCGCCTGACGAAGAAATACTGCTGAATTACATCAACACTTCCGCTTCTCCTTACAAATGGATTCTCGCTCCTCACGAAATCGGGGAAAACCACATTCGGTCCATCTTAGGGAAATGTCAAAGAAAAGCAGTCCGCTATACCGATGAGCAAGCCGATCTCCCGGGGGCCGAGGTACTCATCATCGATTGTATCGGTTTACTTTCTTCCGTTTACCGGTATGGCAAAATCGCATACATCGGGGGAGGTTTCGGTGTCGGTATCCACAACACCCTGGAGGCAGCCGTCTATGGCCTGCCGGTTGTGTTCGGTCCGAAATACCGAAAATTCCAGGAAGCGGTGAGCCTGGCCGAAAAGGGGGGAGCATTCAGTATAAAGAACGGAGAAGAATTAAAAAACATCTTAGATGTACTTATCGAAACCCCGGAAATTGCAACAACTGCCGGAGAAAGAGCGGGGAATTATGTAAACAGCCAGTTGGGAGCTACCCAAACCATTATGCAGTATCTGAGCCACTAACAGAGATTCTTTTATTTCCAGCTTCTCAGGATGCTTTCAAAAGGAGGATAAGCAATTCCTTTTTCGGTAACGATCGCGGTAATCAAAGAATGATCGGTCACGTCAAAAGCGGGATTATATGTTTTTATCCCGGCGGGAGCCATTCTACGGGCATACCATTTTTCCGTTATCTCTTCTTCGGGACGTTCTTCGATTTGAATCGCATTTCCGTCTGCACAATGAATATCGATTGTAGAAGTAGGACCCAAAACATAAAAAGGTATGCCGTAGTATTTCGCCAAAACGGCTACCCCGGAAGTCCCGATTTTATTAGCCGTATCTCCATTGGCCGCCACCCGGTCGCAGCCGACCAGAACCGCCTGGATTTTTTTTTGTTTCATTACCAGAGAAGCCATATTATCGCAGATCAGAGTCACCTCCACCCCGGCCTTCTTCAATTCGTAAGCCGTGAGTCTTGCTCCTTGCAATAAAGGGCGGGTTTCGTCTGCATATACCGTAAAACGGTACCCTTTTTCCTGTCCCAGATAAATGGGAGCTAAAGCCGTACCGTATTCCGAAACGGCCAGATGACCGGCATTACAATGGGTCAGCAATCCCATGTCCGGTTTCAACAGGCTCAACCCCAATTCTCCGATCCGTCTGCACGCACTTGCATCTTCCCTCCGAATAGCCTCCGCTTCACGTTTCAACCTCTCCCGAATCACCGGAAGAGATTCCCGGCGATGCGCCACTACACAAGCTTCCATCCGGTCCAGCGCCATAAACAGATTTACGGCAGTCGGCCGCGAACCGGCCAGTGCCGTTTTAATCCGACTGAATTCACGATAAAAATCGTCGAAATTACCGGCAGCAATAGAGCGGGCAAACAGAGCCATTCCATAAGCCGCAGCAATACCGATAGCCGGAGCGCCCCGGACTTTTAACTGGTAAATCGCTTCCCAAAGCTCTTCGGGCGTCCGTATTTCCAGGTATTCTTCCCGTTCCGGGAGCAGGGTTTGATCCAGGAGAAGAACGGCGTCTTGCCGGGCGTTCCATCGGACCGTAACCGTATCGAAAACGGTGCTCATTCCTTCAACCACTCTTTCAGGGTAGTAATGATATCTTCACGGGTAGCCCCTTCAAAATGCCGGATCCGGCATCCGTGATGCATATCGCCCCGCACGTATTTCCGACATTTATTATTGTCTTTCAAATCTACAGCAGTAGAACCCCAAGGATCCATACCCCCGTAGATGAACAACATCTTATCGGCATCGGTTTGCAGCCAATGAGCGATATCCTTCATCTGCTTATCGTTAAAAGGTTTTAGTTGTATCCCCTCCGGTATAGTAAAGGTAAAAGTGATATTTTCCTTATCGTCCAGATATTTCCGGAAAGGTTTCACTTTATAATCGTACATTCCGATTTCGGTCAGCGCAGCGTAAAAGAAAGGCAATTGCTGCTGTATATTTTTATCTTCGAAAAAAGTAGGAGAAGATACCTCCAGCAGATTGTTAAAAACTATTTCGATATCGTCCTCTTCCTCCGGAATGTTGGAGCAATTATGTCCCCATTGCCAGAAAGAGAAAGGATATTCCAGTATCATGAGCTGAACCGCCCGTTTTATTCCGCCTACCTGATTAAAAGTATACCCCTTGTCTTCCGCATATTCCTGCACCAGAGGCACCAACCGGTCGATGTTTTTAAAGCAGAGAAGTTGAAAATCCCGGATACTCCAACGGCAATCTTTCCGGTTGTCGCTTCCAAAAAAGAATTTTCCGATACCTCCTTTATTAGATCCCGCTTTTTCCAAAAATTTCTCTATCCGGGGGTCCACATATTCCAGGTTTAAAGGGGCTACATAAGGTACGCTTATATCCACATCCTCGGGATAGAAATAACGATGAAATATGGTCGTTTGCCCCCCTTTACTGATCCCCGTAGTCACCCATTTGGAATCCGGATACAGGTTTTGCTTCAGGGACTGAATAATTTCATGCTGATCGGTCGCCGCCTGTTTGATAGTCAGATAATCCCAGGGAATACCGTCTTTCGGAACACTGTTGTTAAAAAAACGATGTTCGATCGTCAACTGATGACCCTCCAATAAATTGGCTAATTCTCCCGCTTCCGGCGTCCAGATGTTATACCCCTGGATCTCCACAATTACCGGCGCCTTAGGCTTCTCTTTATGGCCCAATAAAACCCGTTGCTTAAAAGTCCCCAAAGAAGGATTATTATGATCGATCGGTTGCTCATACCAAAATTCATAATATTCGTCAAATGTAGCAATATCCATTTTTTTGATATCGCTGATTTCCTTTATCGACTGTAGTTTTTCCAGTATATGACTTTGTGTCCAAGCTGTAAACGTAAGAAAGAGCAGAAAAATAAAATTCAAAAATATTTTTTTCATAATCGTTTAAATTTTGTGCCGCAAGTTATAAAATTTTACCAGAAAGAAATATGAAAAAATTCAGAAAGTCTGTAAATCTCTTCCAATTCTTTTCACAGCCCGGTTTTATCACCCTGCTCGTTTCCTTCCGGTACATTTCCCTGTTTTTATCCCATCTTTCCCGCTCTGCTTTTTCTTCTTCCGGGTTAAAAGCTCCGGACCTTAACTTTACCGTTCACCCCCTGCCGAAAAGTCGCCAAGTCCACCGGCAGTAAGCAAAAGGGACCCGGCTGAAAGGAGAAAATACCGCCATTTTAAGGAAAACGAAATCCTAAAAAAGAGCAGAACACCGGTCCTTCAAATCCGATTAATCCGGGGAAAAAGAAATAAACAAAAAGAACAGCAACATCCTGTCGTTAAACAGGCCGCATCAGAAAAAATAATGACAAGGAAAAAACGGCTGTAGTAAAAAGCCGGATTCGACCCTTACTTTAAAAGAACATTTTTTTGTAAAATCATTTTATAAACGGATATTTGCGCCATGAAATACTTCAGTCAGTTCAAGGAACATTATAAAGCCCTCATAAAACTCGGAATTCCGATTGTCATCGGACAAATAGGAATAGTGGTAGTCGGCCTGGCTGACAATATCATGGTAGGGCATTATGCAACTTTAGATCTGGCTGCCGCTTCTTTCGTCAATAGCGTCTTCAACATTCCCATTTTGTTTGGACTGGGTTTTTCGTATGGACTGACCCCTCTGGTGGGACAATTTTTCGGCCGTCAGGATAAGTTCCGGATCGGGCAACTTTTACGTAACAGTCTTTTGGTTAACGGTTGCATCGGCATACTCCTGTCTTTCCTGATGACTCTTCTGTATGTGAATATTGATAAGATGGGGCAGCCTCAGGAACTTCTCCCGCTCATACGCCCCTACTTTTTATTACACCTGGCTTCCCTTATTTTCGTGATGCTTTTTAACTCCTTCAAGCAATTTGCCGATGGGATCACGGATACGAAAACCCCTATGTATATTATGCTGACGGCCAACTTACTGAATATAGCGGGGAATTACATATTGATATACGGCAAATTCGGACTGCCTGCCTTAGGAGTAGTGGGCGCAGGCATTTCCACACTCATCGCCCGTATCCTCATGTTCGCCGCTTTCGCCTTTCTGTTTTACCGCAACGCAGTTTACCGCCGTTATCTGGTAGGTTATAAACGCAGTCACTACAATCGTCCGGACATATTCAGTTTAAATAAAATGGGTTGGATGATCGGTATACAGATGGGATTGGAAAACGGATTATTCAGCGTCACCGGAATCATGATCGGCTGGTTGGGAAGTATCGCTTTGGCGGCGCACCAAGTGGTTGTTGCCATTTCCACCCTCGGTTTTATGATCTATTACGGGGTAGGAGCGGCGATTTCCGTCAGAGTCAGTAATTATTACGGGCGGGGAGACCTGAACAATGTCCGGAAAACGACGGTGGCCGGGTATCACCTCATTCTCTGCCTCGCACTGATCGTATCTGTGGTTTTTCTTTTATCCCGTACGTCGATCGGACGTTTATTCACCGACTCCGGTGAAGTATTACCGATCGTCTCCGTATTGATGTATTTTTTACTGGCGTTTCAATTCGGAGATTCCCTCCAAATCACCTATGCCAATGCCTTAAGAGGTATGGGAGATGTGGTGTCCATGGCGATCATTTCTTTTGTCGGATACTTCTTGCTGGCCATGCCGATCTGTTATATCTGCGGTTTTATTCTTCATGGAGGAATTAACGGCATATGGCTCGGTTACCCGGTAGGGTTGACGGCTACGGGTATTATGCTATGCTTCCGATTTTATTACATCACCCGTAAAAAATTATCCTGTCGGTAAAACCTGTTTCTCTTGCCCCAAAATATTCCCAATCCTTCCCGATCTATGACCGATTTTATTATATTTGCTTGCCTAAATCACAGGCAGTTCAACTATGCTCAATTCTAAGACACTCCTCCTTACCGGGGGCACCGGCCACTTCGGGCAGAAATTTACCGAATGGATTTTGCAAAATTATCCCCGGATCCGGGAAATCGTCATCTTTTCAAAAGATACAACCAAACAGGAAAAAATGAAGGCCCGGTTTCCCGATGCTCCTTTGCGATTTCTAAGCGGAGATATGGCCGATAAAAAGGCGGTAGAGTATGCCTGCCAGGGGGTTGACGTCATCGTACACACGGCAGCTTTCCGCATTGTGCCTGAAGCGGAAACGGCACCCTGGCAGGCCATACAAACAAATGTCCTGGGCGCTCAAAATCTCATAGAAGCCGCCGTAGCTCAACAGGTGAAACAAATCGTGGCCCTATCGACCGATATGGCTTCCCTGGCAAACAACGTATATGGAGCTACGAAAATGCTGGCCGATAAATTATTCATTGCCGCTCACCGGACACATCCGGCTTTGAAAACCACCGTGGTCCGGCTGGGAAACATTTTCGGTTCTGTCGGAACCGTTGTTCCCTTCTTTATTCGTAAAGCCCGGGAAGAAGGGATCTTACCGGTAACAGACCCCCGGATGAGCCGTTTTATGGCAACGCCTGAAGCCTGCGTAAGGATGGTGGCGGATATATTACGAATAGGCAAAGGAGGAGAAATCGTTGTCCCGAAAATCAAGTCCTATAACATACTGACGGTTGCTAAGGCCATTGCCCCCCAAGCAGAAATCCGGATCATCGGACTACGCCCGGGGGAAAAATTGTACGAAGAAATGATTACCCGTTACGATTCTTTTTTTACCATCGAAGCGGAGAACTATTACATCATCGTCCCTCCGTATGCCGATAAAGCATCTTATTGCAGACATTTTTCTGCTCAAACCGTTCCGGTAGGATTCGAATTCCACTCCGAAAACAATCCTGCAAAAATTACCGTTGAAGAAATGAGAGATATGATACGTACATTTTATCCCGGAAAATAATCCCCGGGTTTATTCTCTACCGCAAACTTCGCCAACCGGTATTTTTATACCCAACTGCCGGCCGATTTCCTCATATCCTTTTTCCCGGTCGTCAAAAATCACGGTGTGAAATCCCAGCAGACCGGCTACCCGGGTGTTCGACTCCAGATCATCGATAAAAAGAGTTTCCTCTGGCCGTAAACTGTATTTTTCCAATAACAAACGAAAAATAGCTTCCTCCGGTTTCACCAAATGAACCAGGCCCGAAATAATTTGTCCTTTAAAAAAACGGAAAAAAGCCCTTCCTTTCAAATAATCGTAAAACTCCACCGACATATTCGACAAACAATACAAGTCATACCCCCTTACGGACAATTGCCGGATCAATTCCACCGTCTGCGGTATATCTTTCAGCGAATATTTTACATATTCGACGAACTCCCGGCAATCGGCCGCCGAGCAACCCGAAGCTTGCGACATCTGATGGATAATTTCATTTTCCGTTACCATCCCCCGATCGAATTCGGTCCAGTTCCGACGAAAAAAATCACTTGTAAAAAGAAATTCAGCCAACTCCCTATTCCCCCGGAACTCCCTCCTCGCTTTTTTCGGATTCCAATCCAGTACAACTCCTCCTAAATCGAAAACTACATTTTTCATCTTTCTCTATTCTCTAGTAAAAGAGGACTTTTCCCGTACAAAACAAACCGGAAAAACAATCCCCGTGTTCTTCTCACAAAAATAACAGAAACTTTTTACTTCCTTATTGACGTCCGCCGAATATTCTCAGAAAAAACAAGAAAAGATTCACAAAATCCAGATACAACAAAAGAGCTCCGATCACCGCTCCTTTTTGCCAGGACTGCCGGTCGATAGAGGCCCGGTCCGACAGTACCTTTATTTTTTGTACGTCATAAGCCGTTAAAGCCGTAAACAAAATGACTCCTGCATAAGAAATAATCCAATATAAAGTCGTAGAAGGCAAAAATAAATTGACCAGAGTAGCTACAAGTATACCGATCAAGGCCAGCCCTGCCACATTTCCGATATGGGATAAATCTTTGCGGGTAAAATACCCGTAAACACTCATAATCCCAAACGTTCCCGCGCTTATGTAAAATGCCCGGGCAATCGACTCCATCGTAAATATATAAAACAAAGCCGAAAGGGTTATTCCGTTCAAAACGGCAAAACCGATAAAAACCCAAATGGCGACATTTACCGATATCCGTCGAATAAAAGCCGTCAGGCCGATCACCATAAAAAGCTCGGCTACAAAAAGCATAATAAAAAGAATCCGATGCCTGAAAATAACATCCCTGAGGGCGGGAGTCGTACTGATCCAACCGGCGAGCAATCCGGTTATCACCAATGCTAACGTCATCCAACCAAACACTCCCGTCATAAAACTCCGACGAATGACAGCAATCTGATAATTTCCGTTATATACTATCGTCCCTGACCCCATAAAACTCCTAATCAAACATTCATAGTTTGTTACGCACAGAGACTCAATAGGTTATAAAATAAACATTATTAAAATTTTCCTAGTATTCATTAATATAAAAGAATCGTAAAAAGTCTAATTTTTAAAAATCGATCATAATACCGATAGCCGGTAAAACCGTTCCTCCGATCGTATTCCGGATATACCGCATTCGATAATGTCCTTCCCGGTTGGGGTCTTTTACATAACTTCCATCCGGATTTTCTTCCGGTACCAGAATATCCGGCCCTTTGGCTTTGTAATTATATACATTTTCTACATCCGCATAGAAAGTAAGAGACCATTTTTTGAAATAAAAACTTTTGTCTATCCGCAAATCCAGTTGATGGAAAGCGGGTAAACGTTTTGCATTAAAGCGAGTGTAATCCAGATAAGGTTGCCTTTTCACATCCCAGGCCGTAACCACCGAACTGGTTTCTTCATCCCAAGGGGTATAGGGAGCCCTCCCCACATATCTCCATTTTAAGCCGAAATCCCAATTTTTCCTAAATTTCCGGGTGGCCGTCAACGTAAAGATATGCCGGTCGTCCCAACTCCCCGGAATATATTTTCCGTTGGGTTCCAAGCGGGAATCGAGTTCTTTGAACTCCGTAAAATAAAATGTATAAGCCAGAGAAGCTACTATCCCGAACAACTCCTGCGTCCGGACCATCAATTCGATTCCATAACTACGTCCTTCGCCCTTGGACTTCACCGGTTCATCCCCCACAGCTACATAATCGGTCCCCTTATTGGCCAGGCAAACCGAATCCAACAAAGAGACGGGATAATGATCGTAAGACTTGTAAAATCCTTCCAGGGTCACCCGGGTTTCGGCAGAAGGGCGGAACTCTATACCGGCCACGTAGTGAGTGGACCCGATGTATTTCAGGCCGTTCCTTTTATTCACCAATACTCCTTTTTCATCGGCATATCCCATCGTGGTATAGGAAGGCAGCTGATAGTACCTTCCCACATTGAAATTCAAAAACCATTGAGGAGTAAAAGCATAGGAAAACGAAAAACGAGGCGAGATTTGTCGAAACATAGAAGCCATAGAAGAAGCGTAATCGGCCGCATCGGCCCGCACTCCCAAGGAAAGCGTCAATTTTTCCTCTCCGAATATCTGGACGGCTTGAGCAAACACCGACCATTTCCACATATTCATCTGTCGGTCATACTGTATCTCCTCCGGCTCTCCCGCCTGAAAGAACCGACGAAACGTCTTATTCCGGTAAGTGGCATACTCCAACCCCGCTCCGGCAGTCAGCCGAAAGTTCCCGTGGAACTGCCGGCTATGTTCGAAACGGATTTTATTTTCCGCTTCTCCGGAATTATAATCGACCAATTTCGGTAAAGATGTATCGTTACCGCTGTATTTTTCCACCTTATTTTTCAAGTCGCTACGACTCAATATCCACCGGTTTTGCCAACCGTTCCCGTAATGCTTGTAAACGGCACCCAAAGTATAACTCCATTGCCGGCTTTCAGGCAACCAGTTCAGAATATATTGCTGTTCATCGTCCGGCTCCTTTAAGCCCGTATTCAGCCGGTTCACATCGTAAGCCCCGATTCCCAGCAAGATCAACTCGTCTTTCTTACCGATTTTAGTTACCGTCTTGAACTGCACATCGTTGTAAACCGGTAGAAAAGGAAGACCGATAAAACTGAAAAGCATCTTCAGGTAACTCCTTCGGGCAGAGAAAAGAAAAGTCGTACGGGGAAAAAGGGGGCCGTCTAAAGAAAGTCCGTAATCCGTCGCTCCCAATGTGGCCCTTACCTTTATCTTATCGGGATTTCCCTCTACCTGATGAAAATCAAGTAAAGAACTCAGCATATTTCCCCGGGAAGCCGGAAAAGCTCCGGCATAAAAATTGACCTCTTTTACAAAATCTATATTTATAATGCTCACCACTCCGCCGGAGGCCCCTTGGGTCGCAAAATGATTGAGGGTAGGTAACTCCACCCCATCCAGGTAGAAACGGTTTTCAGCAGGTCCTCCGCCCCGAACGATAAAATCATTGCGGAAAGCGGGCGAAGATAAAACCCCCGGCATAGATTGCAGTACTTTGGCAATATCCCGGTTTCCTCCCGGATTTTTTTCGATCTCGGCTATCCCTATTCTTTGAACGGACATAGGCGATTCCATCACCTTCCGATAGGGACTTGCTTTTACAGTGACCTGTTCCAAGGCAACCGGCGACTCTTCCATCCCAATATCCACAAACCTTTCGGCAGCGGTATTTACCAAATAATCTTCGGATAATTTGGTCCGATAACCTATGCTACTCACCTCCAACCGAACAAAACCGGGAACAACGCTGTCAATTCTGAAATATCCGTTTTCATCCGCCGCCGTACCTAAAGCAGTTTTATAAATACGGACATTGGCAAAAGGAATGCCTTCGTTATTTTTTACATCGAAAATCCGTCCCTTGATTACCCCCTTTTCCTGGGCAGAAAGAGAAGATACCCAACATATTCCTCCAAGGAACAGCAATAAAATCCGAATTACAACCGCCATACCTGCAAATTAATAGACTACAATTTCATCGGTAAACATAAATCCGGCTTGTTTCCTGGCAAACACCCGGACATAACGCGCTTTAGCCTCGAATTCCGCTTTGAATTCTTTAAAAAACAAATCGGGACGATCAGCCGGGACATCATTTTCGATATGAGCTATTTCAGTAAAATTTTTCCCGTCTTCCGAGACACTTACCTCCACATATACCGGCATATACACCCCAGGTCCCGTCAACTGCATAAATTTTGCAGCAACAGAATGGATATCCGTCGGTTCTCCCATATCAAGGGTTACGTCCAGATGCTTCAAAAAGCCCTGCCAACAGCCATCGCTATAAGTAAGACCTCCCCGATAGCCATCGGTCAAGGTTTTCTCTCCGGCAGCTGGGTAAGAGTTACTATACAGAGTGGTATACTTCACCGGCTTGCCGATAGCCCGGTGATAATCGAAGCGACCGGAAGATACGGTGGCTGCCGGCTTACCATCCTCGATCAATACGGCCTTTATCTTAGCGGAATCGGTAATATAAAACGGCCCCTGGTAAAGCGATGAATGTGCATCCGGCATACTCCCGTCCCTGGTATAACGAATTTCAGGACGATATTTCTCCGAATCGAAGGAAATTTTTATATTCCGCTTCGCCGTATCCACTTCTGCCTGCATATCCACCCGATCGCTCAAGGTAAATACATTTACTCCCTGTTTCTTTAACCGATCGAGATGAGCTGCCACCCGTCTTTTAAAATCCTCCGGATTTTTCTTCTCCCGGGGAGTCCATACCACCTCCGCCAAAGACAGCAAACGGGGAAACAGCATATACTCCACATGAGCTTCAGTGGGTATATATTCGGTCCAGACATTGGCTTGGGCCCCCCAGATGTAACGGGCTTCTTCCGGACGCAGTGCCGACGGTACCGGATCATACGAATAAACCTTCAGATAAGGAGTAAAACCCCCGATAGCAAAAGGCTGAGTAGCCGGATCGGCCTGATAGCTGTCAAAATAGCAAAAAGCTCCGGGAGTCATGATTACCCGGTGTCCTTCCCGGGCAGCTTGGATACCTCCGCTTTCTCCCCGCCACGACATAATAACGGTTCCGGAAGGCAGATTGCCTTCTGTAATTTCGTCCCAACCGATCATTTTCCTCCCTTTCGACTGCAGGAACTTACCTACACGCCCTATAAAATAACCCTGCAATGCTTTCACCTCCTTTAAGTGTTCTTCCTTCATCCGTTGCCGGCAATCCGGACATTTTTTCCAGGAATTCACCGAAGCTTCGTCGCCCCCGATATGGATATATTCGGAAGGAAACAACTCCATAACCTCTGTCAGCACATCCTCGATAAACCGGAAAACTTCTTCTTTCCCCACACAGAATTCCCCGCTTTTTGCCGACCTTCCCCTACAACCTAAGTGAGGATATACAGCCAAGACTTCTTCCGAATGCCCCGGCATTTCGATCTCCGGAATTACGGTAATACAGCGTTCCGCAGCATAAGCGACAATCTCCCGTACATCCTCCTGAGTATAAAATCCTCCATAAGTCCCGGGCTCTCCTTTCACCGCATATCGTCTGTCCCCCTTATTCCACCATTCCCGCCAGTCTTCTTTCGTACGCCAGGCAGTTTTTTCGGTTAATTCCGGGTATTTTTTGATTTGCAAACGCCAACCGCCTGCATCGGTAAGATGCCAATGAAAAGTATTCAATTTGTACATCGCCATCCAATCGAGATATTTCTTTATAAAGGACGGAGGAAAGAAGTGACGGGAAACATCCAGGTGCAGCCCCCGGTAAGAAAAAGCCGGTTTATCTACCAGGGATAAAGCCGGTAGATACCATTTTTTTTCTGCAGCCTGATACAACCGATCATCCGAAAGCATTTGCAGCAACGTCTGCACCCCATAAAAAAGTCCGGCAGGCCTGGGGGCGGAAAGTTCGATCTGCCCGGGAGTAATTTCCAGTTTATACCCTTCATTTTCCTCCCCAGACAAATCCGGATCCAGTTTTAAATGAATATAATTTTTACCCGGTTTTTCAGAAACGTATCCCAGAGAATAATCAGCGACAGCAGCTATGCCCCGGTTTAACAGCGTGTCCAAACGATCTACAACAGCATCTCCGGAAAGGATCAGCCGGGTTTCCCCGTCCAAGCCGAAAAAGCCTTCCGCATACGTGAGATTCCGGGGCAAAGGAATCAGTTGTAATTCCGTTTTTTTCTCCGTTTCTCCACAGGAGTAACAACAGCAGGCAACCGTTAACCAAGCGATAACACTACAAAAAATCTTCATAATTCAAAATTCATTGAAATAATTTACAAAAATAAGAATAAAAACGGCATGAGGAAAGAAAATAAAAATAATCCCCGTTAACGCAAGATTAACAGGGGATTATTCATGAACATGAGTATTGAACATTAAGAACAAAGGGTATACGTAAGCTGCGTCAAAAAGATACACTGAATAAAAAAAAGCTTGCGATCATTTGCAGATATAATGAAAATATCTACCTTTGCACCCGAGTTCTTTGCCCAGGTGGCGGAATTGGTAGACGCGCTGGACTCAAAATCCAGTGTCCTCAACAGACGTGCGGGTTCGATTCCCGCCCTGGGTACAGAAACGGAGAAAGTTGGAAAACTCTCTCCGTTTTTTTATATCTTCCAGCTAACGGAAACCGACTCGTCCCCCGGATTTTCCGGTTGACAAACCGCTATTCTGGTCGTACGTAGCCCTTTCCTTTTCAGAATTGTGTTCCAGCAGTAAAAAGTATACGAACCAACGACTCCTTTTCAGCTTTGGAAAAACGAAACCTCCTTTCGGACCGGCGGAATTGTAATGTTGAAGATAAATTCCTAATTTTGCACCGCTGACAGTTCCGGGAACCCCCGGAATAATAAATAACATTTGAATCATCCGAAGTGGAATTCCTGAATGAACTGAATGAAAATCAGAAAAAAGCCGTACAATGTACGGAAGGTCCCTCTCTCGTAATCGCCGGCGCCGGTTCGGGTAAAACACGGGTATTGACATACCGTATCGCTCATTTGCTGGCTCAGGGAGTGCCGGCTTATAAAATTTTAGCCTTAACTTTTACCAATAAAGCCGCCCGGGAAATGCAAAAACGCATCTCTCAGCTAGTCGGAACCGATATAGCCGCCAGCCTCTGGATGGGAACCTTCCATTCGATTTTTTCCAAAATTTTACGCCTGGAAGCCGACAAATTGGGATTTACCTCTAATTTTACCATTTACGATACCCAGGATTCCAAAAATCTGATCAAAGCCATTGTCAAAGATCTGAAACTCGACGATAAGGTATATAAACCCAACGATGTACTCGGACGCATCTCCATGGCCAAGAACAACCTGATCGTAGCTCAATCGTACGCCCAGTCTGCCCGGATCATAAACGCCGATATGGCCGCCCGCAAACCGATGATAGCGGAAATCTACAAACATTATCAATCCCGGTGTAAACAAAGCGACACTATGGATTTCGACGACCTGCTGCTCCAAACCAATATTCTTTTCCGGGATTTTCCGGAAGTATTGGCCAAGTATCAGCAAAAATTCCGTTACATCCTGGTAGATGAATATCAGGATACGAACTATTCTCAATACCTCATTATAAAAAAACTGTCGGAGGCCCACCGAAACATTTGTGTGGTGGGAGACGACGCGCAAAGTATATATTCCTTTCGCGGAGCCAGGATAGAAAATATCCTGAATTTCCGCAACGATTATCCCGAATGCAAATTATTCAAGCTGGAACGGAATTATCGTTCTACCACGACTATCGTAGATGCAGCCAACAGCATCATCAGCAAAAACAAAGAACAAATTCCCAAACGGATCTTTTCCGAAAACGAAGAAGGAGAAAAAATAAAAATTTTACGGGCCTTATCCGATAAAGAGGAAGGATTTCAGGTTACCAACGAAATTTTCAAGCTGGCCAGTTACGAACAGCAGCCCTATAGTAATTTCGCCATCCTTTACCGGACGAATGCCCAGTCCCGTATCCTGGAAGAGGCCCTGCGGAAACGGAATATTCCTTATAAGATATATGGAGGTCAATCTTTTTATCAACGGAAAGAAATCAAAGACCTGCTGGCCTATTTCCGGTTGACCGTCAACCAGAACGACGAAGAAGCGCTGAAAAGGATAATCAACTATCCCCGGAGGGGCATCGGAGAAACCACCCTCGATAAAATCCGGGAAATAGCGGGACGGTATCAGGTAAGTATGTGGACCGTACTGTGCAACCTCGACAAGGTCCGGGATTTAATCAGCCCTTCTACCGCAGCCAAGCTGACTAACTTCCGCATGCTGATCGAAAAATTTTCCCAAAAAATTCCGGAAGAAAATGCCTATGATATCGCCCGTACCATCGCCCAGGCTTCGGGGATCGTGGATGAACTGTCGAACGATAATACTCCGGAAGGGATTTCGAGAAAAGAAAATATTCAGGAATTGTTAAACGCAATCAAAGATTTCAGTGAAACGGCTTACAAGGAAGGAAATAACGACAAACTACCGGCATTTTTAGAAGGAGTGGCGCTTCTGACGGATCAGGACAGCGAAAAGCCCGAAGATAACGATAAAGTCACCCTGATGACCATTCATTCTGCAAAAGGCTTGGAATTTCCCAACGTATTTATGACCGGTCTGGAAGAAGAACTTTTTCCGGCTCAGCAGTCCGTAGCTTCTCCTTCAGCTCTGGAAGAAGAAAGACGCTTGTTCTATGTAGCGTTGACCCGGGCGGAAAAAAGAGTCGTCATCTCCTACGCCACTTGCCGGTATAAAAACGGACAAATCGTGCCGACCCGGCCTTCCCGTTTCATAGCGGAAATAGACCCTCACTATACCGAAGGATTCATTCATCCCCGGGAAACAGTTTCCGGTTTTTCCACAAAGCCGGCAGCTCCCGTTTTCCGGAAACCGGCTCCTATAGAAACATTAGCTCCCGCCGCCAGATCCGGAATGCAGGAATTGGATCCCTCCCGTTTAAAACCGATCGATTCCAGCCAAATCACCCCGGGAATGCTTATCTTCCATCCTACTTTCGGCTCCGGAAAAGTATTGACCCTGGAAGGTTTGGGAGTAAACAAAAAAGCAAAAGTGCTTTTTACCAAAGAGGGAACGAAAACTTTATTGTTAAAATTTGCAAAATTATACATAGAAGGCGAATAAAATATAGGGTGGAATAAGGAAAAAACTTATCTTTGTCCCATAATTGTCTTAGCAGATGCTCTCCGGCAAACCCTTTTTCAGACTTTCCCGGAGTTTTCCTAAAAACAGCAAAATACAATAGCGATACAAACAACTTATTGACATATTAAATAAAGCTAGAGCGTATGGCTACGCCGGGCTTCACTTAATACCCCCGAGAATGGAATACAATACCCAAAAGAAAAAATTACTTCTTCCGGAATATGGCCGGAATATACAAAAAATGGTAGATCACATTATGACAATCGAAGACCGGGAAGAACGTACCAAAGCGGCAAAAACCATCATCGACGTTATGGGAAATCTTTATCCGCATTTGCGGGACGTCCCGGATTTCCGCCATAAATTATGGGATCATTTAGCCATTATGTCAGAATTTAAATTGGATATCGAAACGCCCTACCCCCTTCCTTCTCTGGAAAAAATCAACGCTAAACCGCAAAAATTGAGCTACAGCAGCAACCACATCAGGTGGCGTCACTACGGAAAGCTGGTTGAAAAATTAATCGAAAAAATCAAGGAAACCGAGGATCCCGAACAAAAAAGAGCCCTGATCGTACTCACAGCCAATCACATGAAAAAATCGTTCCTCACCTGGAACAAAGACAGTGTAGAAGACGAACAAATTTACAACGACATCAATACCTATTATGGTAGCCAAATTATCTTACCGGAAGGTATGACTCTTTCCAACCCGAAAGAATTACTTCAAAAGAAAAGTAAACCCAGCTCCAACAAACCGATGCAAGGCAAACCTTCCAACCCGAAAATTATCAAAAGAGACAACACTAACGGGAATAGTAACGGAAATCATCCCTATCATAAAAAGCAATACTAAACGCATAGCCTGATCCTATGCAGATTACAGTCATTCTAGGAAGTAATTCAGGAGATAAATTCCAATTGATCCGGGATGCTCTCACTTTATTGGAAGAACGAGCAGGCCGGATAAAAATGATTTCTTCACTGTATGAAACAGCTCCCTGGGGCTTCGAAAGTAAAGAGATGTTTATCAATCAGGTAGCGGTTTTCGAAACCCCACTTCTTCCGCACGCCTTTTTGCAGATCTGCCAGGAAACGGAACACGCTTTGGGGCGTATCCGTACGGCCCACGTCCGTTATGCTTCCCGGACCATCGATATCGATATTTTATTCTGCGAATCGCTGATTATCCGGTCCCCGGAACTTACCGTACCCCACCCGCGTCTGCAGGAACGTAATTTCGTATTGGTCCCTTTAGAAGAAATAATGCCTGATTTCGAACATCCCGTCCTCCATAAAAAAATCTCCGTCCTCTTATCGGAAAGTCCCGATTCGCTGGCGGTAAAAAAACAGAGTAACCGATAACCGCTCGCCCGGTCTATCCAGTCCGGATGAACTTCGGGGAAAAAGGCCCCTACCCGCTGAGATTTCAAAGGAGAGGTCTCAATTGTATCTCACGATTTCAGCTCCGATAGCATTCAATTTTTCGTCTATGTGTTCGTACCCCCGGTCGATTTGGTCGATATTGTGAATCGAGCTGGTTCCTTGAGCCGAAAGAGCGGCAATCAACAAAGCGATTCCGGCCCGTATATCCGGAGAAGTCATTTTAGTAGCTCTGAGCTGTGACTCGTGATTCTGTCCGATCACCGTCGCCCGGTGCGGGTCGCACAGAATAATTTTGGCACCCATATCGATCAGTTTGTCAACAAAGAAAAGACGGCTCTCGAACATTTTCTGATGAATAAGGACGCTCCCTTTTGCCTGGGTGGCTACCACCAAAAACACGCTCAACAAATCGGGCGTAAGCCCGGGCCAGGGTGCATCGGCTATGGTCAAAATCGAGCCGTCGATAAAATCTTCTATCATATAATGTTCCTGCCGGGGTATATACAAATCGTCATCCCGTTCCTCCACCCTTACTCCCAGGCGGCGGAAAGCATTGGGAATAATGCCCAACTGTCGTATATTTACATTTTTAACCGTGATCTCAGACCGGGTCATGGCGGCTAAACCGATATAACTGCCGACCTCGATCATATCCGGCAGACAACGATGACGGCAACCGTGTAATTCCTTTACTCCCTCTATCGTCAGCAAATTGGAAGCCAATCCGGATATTTTGGCTCCCATAGCGTTCAACATCAAACACAATTGTTGAACATAAGGCTCACAGGCAGCATTGTAAATAGTCGTTGTCCCCTCGGCCAGCACAGCGGCCATAATAATATTCGCCGTACCGGTCACCGAGGCTTCGTCCAAAAGCATATAGTTTCCGTGCAACTGGGAAGCAGAGGCCTTAAAACAGCCGTTCAGCGCATCATATTCAAAAGTAGCTCCCAGTTTTTCAAACCCCAGGAAATGGGTATCCAAACGGCGACGACCGATTTTATCCCCCCCGGGTTTAGGAACCAAACCGCAACCGTGAATAGCCAACAAGGGTCCCAGAATCATAATAGATCCCCGTAAACTGACCGCTTTATGATAAAAATCCTCCGTGTGCAGATAATCGAAATTGATTTCCGAAGCTAAAAACGAATACTCTCCATGAGCGGGATGTTCCACTTTAACCCCCAGACCTTGCAACAATTCGATCAGTTTCAGCACATCCAATATTTCCGGCACATTCGTAATAACGACTTCTTCCTGGGTAAGCAAACAGGCACAAATCACTTGTAATGCCTCGTTTTTGGCTCCCTGGGGACAAAGTGTGCCTTTTAATCTTCTTCCTCCGGTGATCACAAATCTGCTCATATGATGTTCATTTTTAAAAATTTTACTCGATTTTAAAAAACTACGTTCGTAAAACTACCAAAAAAAACAATCCGTACAAAAATAACCGGCTTTTAATATTGTGCCAAAAAAATTATATGGCTACATTTGTGAATAGTGTTTTAAAATTAATTTATAAATCATATTTTATGAAAAACTTTTTAAAGTATACGCTCGCCACCATCGTCGGTGTCATTATCGTTCAGGCCCTGCTTATCTTCCTTCTTTTCGGAATGATCGGAGCTATGGCCACCTTGGGAGATAAACCCGTAGTTATTAAAAATAACAGTGTACTGCTCATGAAGTTAAACGGCAGTATATCCGACCGGACTCCCTCCAATCCGTTCCAAAACTTCGATTTTTTATCCCTGAAACCGACTACTTCCCTCGGGCTGAATAAAATACTTCAAAGCATCAAAAAAGCGGCCAAAGACGACCGCATCAAAGGGATTTATCTCGATTTAACCGATATTCAGTCCAATTTCGGCGCCATGGCTACTACAGAGGAAATCCGTAACGCTCTGGCAGAATTCAAGAAAAGCGGTAAATTCATCTATAGTTATACCAATCTGGGATATTCCCAAAGGAGTTATTATCTGGCCACGGTAGCAGACAGTGTCTTCGTCAATCCGGAAACTCCGGTTATGCTTGCCGGTATGGGAGGTGTCACCTTTTTCTACAAGGAGATGCTGGATAAAATCGGTTTGAAAGTGGAGATCGTAAAAGTCGGCAAATACAAGTCCGCTGTAGAACCTTTTACTCAAACCGAAATGAGTCCCTCGAACCGTACACAGATCGAAACCTATTTGAAATCCATCTGGGGGAATATGTTGAAAGGAATTTCCGACAGCCGGCATATTTCGACAGATACCCTGAACTGGCTGGCGAACCATTTCGATTTCCGCTCCACAGCAGAGGAAAAAGCCTACAAACTTTACGACGATTGCTTATACGAAGATCAAATGATTCAACTGTTGAAAAAAAGATGCGGGCTTCCCGAAAGCGCCAAGTTGAATATCGCCACTTTAAAAGAGTATGAAAATGCCTCTCTCCCCGGGAAGGCCGAATTTATCAAAGATAAAATCGCCCTTATATATGCAACGGGGGAAATCGGATTGACGCAATCCGACAACAGTATCGGTCCGGAATTGGCTCAGAGCATCCGGAAAGCCCGAGAAGACAAAAGCGTCAAAGCCTTGGTATTACGTGTCAATTCCCCCGGAGGCAGCGCTTTAGTGTCCGATATTATTTGGAGAGAAGTAACGTTGGCAGCCCAGGAAAAACCCTTTATCGTTTCTATGGGGAATGTAGCAGCTTCGGGAGGATATTATATTTCCTGTGCAGCCGACACCATTGTAGCCGACCCGATGACCCTTACCGGCTCCATCGGCATCTACGGACAATTCTTTACCGGTGAAAAATTGTTCAAAGATAAACTCGGCATTACCGCTAGTGTGGTAAAAACCAATGAACACAGTGATTTCGGAGGAGGATATCCGCTTCCTTTGCCCATCAGCAACCGTCCGCTTACTTCTTACGAAAAGAACGTATTACAAAAATACATTGAAAAGGGATATGAAACTTTCCTAAACCGGGTAGCAACGGGAAGACATATGACCCGGGACGAAGTGCACGAAATCGCTCAAGGTAGAGTATGGACCGGGGAAGACGCCCTGAAAGTCGGTCTGGTCGATGTATTGGGAGGTATGGAAGATGCGATAAAAATAGCAGCTGATAAAGCCGGTATGGAAAAATACAGAATTGTCGAATATCCGTTGGAAAAAGATTTCTTTCAGGAATTAATCGGTAGTTTCTCTGCTTCCATACGTGAACGGACTTTACGAAGCGAAGGGGGAGAATACTACGAAACCTTCAGGAATCTCCGGAATCACCTGACTATTCCGCAAGGCCCCGTAGCTCGTATCCCTTATGACCTCACACTGAATTAAAGGCGTTATATACCGTACCGTATGGCTCTTGTAAAAATTCTATTACTGCCACTGAGTATGCTCTACGGCCTGGCTGTAGGGATAAGAAATTTTTTCTTCAATACCGGGATACTGAAGTCGAAAGAATTCGGTATACCCGTTATTTGTGTCGGTAATATTACAGTGGGAGGTACGGGAAAAACACCTCATACCGAACTTATATTGTCCGAATTGCAAAAGGACTATCGGGTGGCTTGCCTCAGTCGGGGCTATAAACGCCGTACATCCGGATTCGTGCTGGCGGACGATTCATCCACGGCGGAAGAGATCGGCGACGAACCGATGCAAATCAAACGGAAATTTCCGAATATACTGGTTGCCGTAGACGAGAAACGGGTACGGGGCATCGAGCATTTGCTCGCCCTTCCCCAACCGCCCCAAGTCATTGTGCTGGACGACGCTTTTCAACACCGGTATGTGAAAGCCGGTAAAAACATTTTGCTCACAGATTACAACCGGCCCGTATACAAAGATTGTTTGTTACCTTCCGGACGTCTCCGGGAAACTCCGGCCGCTTTAAAAAGAGCCGACTATATCATCGTTTCCAAATGTCCCGGAAACATTACACCAATCGAGAAAAGAATCATTTTCAAACACCTGAAAATAAAGCCGTATCAACAATTGTTTTTCACCCAAATGCAATACGGCTCTCCCCGGGGACTGCTGCCGGGACAAGCCACGGTGGAAGTACAACCGGGAACCGGCATTCTTTGTGTGACGGGCATCGCCCGGCCGGAACCCTTTGTGCGGCATTTACAAACCTATACCCAAAATATTACGGAAATTCGGTACCCGGATCACCATCATTTCAGTATAAAGGATATCCGTCATATTGAAACGGAATTCGATGCAATTTACCATTCCGAAAAATACATCTTTACTACTGAAAAAGATGCTGTTCGCTTGATGGGTTGTGAATTACCGGAAAAAATCCGGAAAAAAATATATTATATACCGATCGAACCGGTATTTTTAAATAAAAAAGAAGTATTAATCAACGAACTAAAAAACTATGTGGCAAAAAATAAATGATAGCGCCCGTTACATTTCCCGTTTTTTAGACGGGGAAGAGTATAAGATCGGTATTATTCTGGGAACCGGATTGGGGGAACTCGGCAAATCCATCCGGGTAAAGCACACCATTCCTTACGCAGGAATTCCGAATTTCCCGGTTTCCACCGTACAAGGACACAAAGGAAATTTATTGATCGGAGAATTCGGCGGTAAAAACGTCATTGCCATGCAGGGACGTTTCCATTTTTACGAGGGATATTCCATGCAGGAAGTAACCTTCCCCATCCGGGTACTCCACGAAGTGGGAATCAGACAATTATTTGTTTCCAACGCTGCCGGCGGAGTAAACCGGAATTTTGCGGTAGGAGATCTCATGATAATTACCGATCACATCAATTTATTTCCGGAACATCCGCTGAGGGGGAAAAATATAGACGAACTCGGTCCTCGCTTCCCCGCCATGACCGGAGCTTACAGTTCCCGTCTCATCGAACTGGCCGAAAGAGCGGCAGCAAAACTGGACATCCCCTTGCAAAAAGGAGTATATGCCGGCTTACAAGGGCCTTCCTTCGAAACTCCGGCTGAATACAACTGGATCCGGGTGATCGGAGGAGATGCCGTCGGCATGTCGACCGTACCGGAAATCATCGTGGCCCGCCATATGAATATGGAATGTTTCGGCATGTCCGTCATTACGAACAGTACGGCTTCTCCGGAACTGATTAAAACCGACCACAAAGAAGTCCAGGACATCGGTAATACGGCTCAACCTCGTATGACCGCCCTTTTCCGGGAAGTTATCGGTAACCTCTAATGGAAAATGCCGCAGGCTGAAAGCCCTGCGGTATTTTTTATTTCATCAAAATACCGGCTCCAAAACGTCCTGCTTTTTCTCCTTGATACCGGTATGAAAAAAAATCCTCCGGATGACAACAAGTACACCATCCGCTTATTTCTATATGTTCCTGTTTCACCCCGTTACGTACCAAATCCCGGCGATTGGCTTCCCACAAATCAACCCGATATTTTCCCGGCTTTGAAACGGCGATTTCCAAAATCCCTTGCGGGCTATCGAAATGAGAGCAGAATATCTCCGCCACTTCCGCTCCGACTTCAAAACAACATTTCCCGATAGAAGGTCCTATGCCGGCCAGAATATTTTCTCCCCGGCAACCCAGGTTTTCGATCATGCATCTTACGGTTTTCCCGGCAATTCCCGCAGCCGTTCCTCTCCATCCCGCATGTACGGCAGCGATCACTCTCCTCACCGGATCATATAACAACAAGGGGACACAATCCGCAGCCATGACCATCAGGCATATACCGGTCCGGTCCGTTATCAAAGCATCGGTTTCCGGCAAGCGGCTTTCCCGTTCTTTTACTCCCCGTCCGCAATCCCTTTCGTCCACTATAGCGACATGGGAAGAATGTACCTGCTGTCCCAACACCCATTGCTCGGGACGAAAACCTACCGCAGTAGCTAACACACAACGGTTGGCATATGTATTTACCGGTTTGTTTAAATCGGAAAAACCGATATCCCGGGCGGAAGACGATACAAAGTGCAAAATATCCGTCCGGACGGACAGAGAGTCAAACCGGTAATAGGGAAATAAAGGATGATCCACTCTTTTCATCCCGCATCCTCCCATTTTTCAGCCTCGGTCAAAGACTCCGGTTTTCCGATATCTATCCAGCGTATTCCCGGCTCGGCATAACCTTGGATCTTTATCCGTCCGGTTAGCGAAAGGTAAAAATCGATAATGGAAAATTTTTCTTCCCATTCGTTCATAAAATCGAATGCCTCCGGTGAAACTACATGTATCCCGCCGAAAGCATAAGCGGCATAATCTTCCGGTATAAATCCGGGGATTCCCGATTTTATTTCACCTGTCTTGCAGTTTTTCCACCCTTTCAACCCGTTTTCCCCATCAAAAAACAGGTAACGGGAGGTCGAACGGGAACCGATCAGTAAGGTGGCCAAAGCATCGGAACACCGGTGAACCTCATAGAACTTTCTCAAATCCAAATCCGTCAGTATGTCCGCATTATGGACCAAAAAAGGTTCTTCTCTCCCTAAAAAAGGAGCTGCTTTGCGAACTGCTCCCCCCGTATCCAAAAGACATTCCCGTTCATCGGAAATATCGATTCGCATCCCAAAATTTTTCTTTTTTTCCAGGAAATCCAGAATTTGCTGGCCCAGATGATGAATATTGATCACCAACTGATCGAATCCTGCATTTTTAAGCCGGAGAATCACATGTTCCAACATCGGTTTTCCCCTGACAGGGATCAAAGCTTTGGGGCAATTATCCGTAAAGGGCCTCAAGCGGGTACCTAACCCGGCGGCAAATATCATCGCTTTCATGACAGAGGGTTAAAAATTTGTTCAATCCCTTGCTCCCGATGGACGAGCAGGACCCGTATTCCGAACTCCCGATGGAGATGCTCCGCCAAATGCTGGGCGGCATACACCGACCGGTGTTGCCCCCCCGTACATCCGAAACAGACGGAAAGCCGGGTAAATCCCCTTTCCAGATAGCGTTGGACGGAAGCGTTCACCAAAGCATACACATGTTCCATAAATGCCACAATCTCTCCATTTTCTTCCAGAAAACGAATCACCGGGGCGTCTACCCCCGTTAATTGCTTATATGGCTCATATTTTCCGGGATTACGGACAGCCCGGCAATCGAATACGAATCCTCCTCCATTACCGGAATCATCTTCCGGTATTCCCTTTTTATAAGAAAAACTGTACACCCTCACCGTAAGTCCTTTTCCCTCACTCCGGCTCTTGAACCGATCCAGCTTCACCAGTTTCCGCAAAAGGGAGCACAAATAAGGACACTCCTGAAATTCTTCTCCTAACAATCTCTCCAACTGGGCCAGGGCAGGCGGGACACTCTGAATAAAATGGCTCTTCCTTTCAAAATAGCCCCGAAAACCGTAAGCGCCTAATACCTGTAAAATCCGGAATAAAACGAAGTGCCGTAAACGGTTTCTGAACGCATCCTCCTGGACCGGCCGGAAAGTTTTGAGGCTCTCCAGGTATTCTTTCAGCAACATTTCCCGCACTTCTTCCGGATAGGCCGCCCGGGCCTGCCAAAGGAAAGAAGCAACATCATAGTAAACCGGCCCTTTTCTCCCTCCCTGAAAATCGATAAAGTACGGCTCCTCTTCTTTCAGCATCACATTCCGGGATTGAAAATCCCGGTACATAAAGGTATCCGACGATTCCGCCAACAACACCTCGGCCAACCGGTCAAAATCCGTCTCCAATACATCCTCCCTGAATTCCAGACCCGACGGTTTCAGGAAACAATACTTAAAATAATTCAAATCCCAATAGATGGACCGCCGGTCAAAATCCGCCGCAGGATAACAACAACTAAAATCCATTCCCCGGGCTCCTTTTACCTGTATATGAGGCAAAAGGCGGATCGTTTTTTTCAATACTTCCAGGTGTTGGGGAGTATAGATCCCGGTTTTCCGGGCCTCGGCCATCCAGCCGAACAAATCGGTATCTCCCAAATCCTCCTGAAGGTAATAGAATCCATCTTCAGAAACGGCATAGACTTCCGGAACCGGCACTCCCTGTTTCTTAAAATGACCCGCCATCTCCCGAAACGCCCGGTTTTCTTCCACCGAATTACCCTGCACACCGATACAGGTATAATGGGGGCTTTTCATTCGGAAATAAAGGCGGCCGGAACCCGAGGAAGGCAGGGCATCCACTTCTGACACCCGTTCTCCGGTCAACCGGAAAAACAATTCATTTCCTATATTTTTACTCATATCCATCAATCTATCTCATTTAAAGACTATTCCTCTAGACGTCCCCAAAAATAATACATTTCAGGCACAACCTCAGTATTTCCTCCCAATTTATCCCGTTATCCTTTCGCCCATCCCTTCAAACGGAATAAAATGACAAATCGCTTTGCGGCTGTTCCGCATTCCTTTAAACACACCGCTTTCCTCACAGATTTGCCTACCGGATGAAAAGACTTGCGGTACTGCAAGAGAAGGAGAACGCTAAAAAAAAAATTCAAATTACTTTGTAATTTATAAGGAATGGGCTATCTTTGCAAACCATTAACGAGAAGTGATAAAATAAATTATATACGAAAATGAAAAAGGGCATACATCCTGAAAATTACAGACTGGTAGCGTTTAAAGATATGTCTAACGGAACGACTACCCTTACCAAATCAACCGCAGCAACGAAAGAAACGATTGAGATCGACGGTATTGAATATCCGCTGGTAAAATTGGAAATTTCCAATTCTTCGCATCCGTTTTATACAGGTAAAGTGAAATTAGTCGATACGGCAGGCCGCGTCGATAAATTCATGAACCGGTACAAAACTCACATGGAAAACAGGAAAAAATAATTTCCGTACAGATATGAAAAAAGCCGCTGTAAAAGCGGCTTTTTTCATATCCGCACTTTGGCACGGTAATTGTCCTGTAAGGAAAGAATTCTTATATTTGTGCTATATTGACAAAATGTCAGTTAGACGTCTATAAATTCTGTAATAACTAAAATTGAGAAGGAGAGAATAAATGGAAAAAATAGATTTCAGAAATATGTTGCTGGATGAAATTACAGAGGAATCGTCGGAATTCTTACCTATACTGGGAGATGAAAAGGAATTGATGAATGAAAATATCAACATACCTGACACGCTGCCAATATTACCGCTTAGGAATACGGTCTTATTTCCGGGCGTTATCATACCGATAAATATCGGCAGGGAGAAATCATTGAAATTGATCAAATATGCATACAAACAAAGTGCTTATGTAGGCGTAATTGCTCAAAAAGACACGAATACAGAAAATCCGAACATGGACGATCTCTTCAAAATCGGAACGGTTGCCACGATTTTAAAGATACTCGAAATGCCGGACGGTACGACCACTGCCATTATCCAGGGGAAAAAACGCTTCTACTTAGAGGATATCTTGTATGACGATCCGTATCATGTAGGAAAAATAGAGATTAAAAAAGAAGAACGGATGCCGGAAAACGATCCGGAATACAATGCCATTGCAGAATCCCTGAAAGAAATGGCTTCCAAGATCGTGAAATATTCCAGTCATATTCCGAACGAAGCCGGTTTTGCACTGAAGAATATCGAAAGTATGGTCTTTCTGATCAATTTCATATCTTCCAATACGGATGTGGAATATCAGAGCAAACAGGAGTTACTTGAAATCGACAGCTTAAAGCAAAGAGCGATCAAGTTGCTGGAGATTTTAAGTAAACAGGTCAGTTTGCTGGAACTTAAAAACGATATCCAGAGAAAAGTAAAAGTAGATATCGACAAGCAACAACGGGAATATTTCCTGCACCAGCAGATGAAAACCATTCAAGACGAACTGGGAGGAAATCCGGTAGACGAAGAGATCAAAGAACTGGAAGAAAAAGCCCGGAAAAAAGAGTGGAGCGATACGGTAAAAGAAGTTTTCGAAAAGGAACTGAATAAGCTAAAGCGCTTGAATCCCTCCTCTCCCGATTATTCGGTACAATCCAATTATCTGCGGGAAATGACGGATTTACCGTGGAATCATTATTCCACCGATAATTTGGACTTGGACCACGCCAAAGAGATTCTGGACGCGGATCATTACGGCTTGGAAAAAGTAAAAGACCGTATCCTGGAATATCTGGCCGTATTAAAATTGAAAGCGGATATGAAATCGCCGATTTTATGCCTGTACGGCCCTCCGGGAGTCGGAAAAACTTCTTTGGGAAAATCCGTTGCCAAAGCCATCGGACGGGAATTCATCCGGATGTCTCTGGGAGGGCTTCATGACGAATCGGAAATCCGGGGACACCGGAAAACCTATATAGGTGCTATGCCCGGCCGAATCATCCAAAATATAAAAAAGGCCGGCACCTCCAACCCGGTATTCATACTGGACGAAATCGACAAGGTGGGCAGCGATTTCAGAGGAGATCCTCAGTCTGCCTTACTGGAAGTGCTGGATCCGGAACAAAACACGAATTTCCACGATAACTTCCTGGATATCGACTACGATTTATCGAAAGTCATGTTTATCGCTACAGCCAACGATCTCTCGACCATCGCTCCGCCTTTGCGCGACCGGATGGAGATTATCGAAGTAAGCGGTTACCTGATGGAAGAAAAACGGGAAATTGCCAAGCGGCACTTGATCCCCAAACAAACCGCCAATCACGGGATTCCGGAAGGCCATGTAATCTTCCCGGACGAAATTATCGACATGATCATAGAAAAGTATACCCGGGAATCCGGTGTACGCAGCCTGGACATGACGATCGCGAAAATCATGAGACATATCGCCCGGAAGGTGGCCATGAACAAACGCTTCAAAGTTACCCTGGATGCGGAAAAAGTCAAGGAATACCTGGGATCTCCGATCTTTTCCCGGGAAGAATACCAGGGAAACGATTTGCCCGGCGTAGTAACCGGCCTGGCATGGACAGCAGTAGGAGGAGAAATTCTTTATATTGAATCCAGCTATAGCAAAGGAAAAGGGCAATTGACCCTTACCGGTAATCTGGGGGAGGTGATGAAAGAATCCGCGACCCTTGCACTTGAATACATCAAGTCGCACATAGCGGAAATCGGCATCGAGGAAAACATGTTCGAAAATAAAGATATACATGTGCACGTCCCGGCAGGAGCCGTTCCCAAAGACGGACCGTCGGCAGGTATAACCATGGTTACTTCACTGGTATCTTCCCTCACCGGCAGAAAAGTGAAAAAAGCCCTCGCCATGACCGGAGAAATTACGTTAAGAGGAAAAGTCCTGCCTGTAGGTGGCATACGGGAAAAAATTCTGGCAGCTAAAAGAGCCGGTATTAAAGAAATCATCTTATGCAGCCAGAACCAGAAAGACATCGAAGATATTAAAAAAGAATACCTCAAAGGATTGAAATTCCATTATGTGGATACTATTGAGGAAGTTTTGAAGATAGCCATCCTCTAAACACCAAGGGTTGCCCGCGGGCAACCCTTTTTATTTCACTTGAAAACGACATATTCCATCGCCTTTTTGCTCAAACTTTCATTCCGGTCTGCGATAAATCCGGTTTCCCGCCCGGACGCTCTCCTCAGGTTTTCCTCTACTGTCCCCTGCAACAGGAAAAGGCTGAACTTTCCGAAGCAACGAACGAATCCCTTCGTTTTTCCCGAAAGAACACGGCCCGCACCTTTAGTTTTGCTTCCATCCCAGGACACCAAAATAAACTGCCATTCAAAAGTTTGGGATCTGTTTGTTGGGATGCCGTTCAAAACGGAATGCGGGAGACATCAGAAAATATAATACAGTCCCCAACTCAAATCGAGCCAGCGAAATTTCCAGTTATGCCGCACAGTACTTTCCCCGCTGTCCAGGTCCGTCGCCTTCACATAGTTGTATTTCAAACTGCTCACCGTCATTTCCGAACCTAAATGCTCCGTAATCCGGACAAAAATGCCGGGCTTTAAGGCGGAATTCCATAAAAAATGCTTCCCCCGGTTTCCATCGTCCATCCGGCTTTTTCCCCATCCCACACCGCTTTCCGCCTGGGCAAACACCCGCACCCGGCCTCCTCCGAAATCGTACCTCAGAAAAGGGATGATTTCCCCCGTATGCTGATGTCCGTTATCATCCGTAACGTATTCGTAACCGGTATTTACACCGATAGCCAGTCCGTTACGGATAAAATAGGCCAGGGAAGGCGATATCTTTAAAGTATAACCTGTGTTCACCTTTTTCCCTTCCGGTGTAACGACTCTCCCTCCACCTACATAATTAAAACGTCCCCCCAAAATTAATTCTCCTCCGTATTGAGCCCGGGCTATTCCGCCAGCAGCCAATAAAAATCCTAAAACCATCCATTTTTTTACGCTCGCTTTCATTCCTCCAAACTTTGCGTTAGTTTTTTCACCAACTTATACTTATTAAAAAATTCCTTCAAGATCACCCGTAAAACGGTATAAGCCGGAATAGCCAAAATCATTCCCGGAATGCCGGCTATATTCCCGGCCATCAGTATGACCAAAAATATTTCCAACGGATGGGCATGTACGCTGCTCCCGTATATCCAGGGCTGAAACACCACATTATCGATAAGTTGTGTAAACAACATAACGATCACCATATAAATCAGCAAAGGCAACAAATCGCTGTAAAAAGGCATATCGATATTCAGCACTACTCCCGCCAATACCCCAAATATTACTCCGATAATCGGCCCTATATACGGAATTACATTCAATACCCCTGAAATCAGTCCGATCACGACGGCATTGGGAAAAGGAAAACCGATCGCCCATAACCCCAACGTATTGAGAGTCATCACGCCGACCACCTCAATCATAATTCCGACAAAATAACGAACCAACAATCGCTGAATCGAATCCAAAGCATTCCTTCCTCCTTCTTCATAACGGGAAGGCAATAAAGCCAACACCATACCACTGAACAATCTGCTGTCTTTTAAAAAGAAAAAGGAGATGAAGGTAACGGAAAAAAGAGCGACAAAAACTCCGCTGACTGTCCCGGCCAGCGAATCGAAGAGGGAGCGGATTTTCGTAATACTCACCAGAGAACTCAGGCTCTCCGAAATATATTCACTGATATCCCGGTCGCTATCCAGTATGCCGTAATGCCGGAGCACATTTCCCATGTCGTTCACAGGCGATTTTAGTTTATTCATAATGCCCTCTACGCTCATGCTCCCCAGATTCTGAAATTCATGCGTTACTAAAGGAATAATCGTCACCATAAACAATATAAAGACCGCCCATAACGCCAACAACGTCAAACCGGCTTTGATCCCGTCAGGCAACTGATGGCCCCGGATCGTTACTCTTTCTAAAAAATCGATGATCGGCTTCCCCAGAAACGAAATAACGGCAGCAATCAGTACATAAGCAATAATAGAATAAAAATACCAGCAAAAAAAACCGATACATACCAGCCCGATAAAACCCAGAAAATATTTGCCGAAATTATTCATATAGTCTATTTAAAATCCAGATTTACGGAGTCTTCTTCCCAAAACTGCATATCGCCCATAGTACGGTCAAAAATAAAGAAAACTTGACAGATAAAAAATTAAATCAAATTAAATTATAAGAATTAGATTTTTTTCAAAAACATTTATAACTTTATTACGTTATTTATAATATAAAAAAGAAGTATGCTGAAACGTGTATGGACTTTATATTATGAGGGTCTGAGCGGAATGCCGCGTTGGGCCCGCATCTTGTGTATAATTATCGCAGTCAAATTACTGATCATGTTTTTGGTTTTCAAACTGTGTTTTATGCCGGATTATCTCAATTCCCGTTATACCACGGATATGGAAAAGGGGAATCATGTTTTAAACGAATTAATAACCAAACCGTAATACACCTATGTTAAACGAATTCTCTTCTGCATCTTTGGTGGAATGGTCCCGTTGGCAATTTGCCATGACCGCAATATACCACTACATGTTTGTCCCTTTGACATTAGGACTTTCTTTTTTATTAGCTGTGATGGAAACCATGTGGTACCGTACCGGTAAAGCCGAATGGTTACATGCTACTAAATTTTGGATGAAGCTGTTCGCCATTAATTTTGCCATCGGTATCGCTACCGGTCTGATTCTGGAATTTCAATTCGGCTCCAACTGGTCGAACTATTCCTGGTTTGTGGGCGACATCTTCGGAGCACCCCTCGCAATAGAAGGTTTGTTCGCTTTTTTTCTGGAAGCGACCTTTTTTGCTGTTATGTTCCTGGGCTGGAACCGGGTAGGAAAGAAATTTCACTTACTCTCGACCTGGATGGTTTTTCTGGGCTCCAACTTATCGGCACTTTGGATTCTGGTCGCCAATGCCTGGATGCAAAATCCGGTAGGTACGGAATTCAATCCGCTGACAGCACGCAACGAGATGGCGGACTTTTGGGCGGTATTGTTTTCTCCGACCTCCATGAACAAATTTTTTCATACCGTTACCTCGGCCTATACCCTCTCGGCTTGCTTCGTCGTAGGAGTAAGCGCCTGGTTTATTCTGAAGAAACGTCACATCGAATTTGCCCGTAAAAGTATACTTCTGGCTTCCGTTTTCGGTATTTTCAGTATCCTGGTTACCGTATTCACCGGAGATACCAGCGCCCAGGACGTCACCCGCACCCAGCCTATGAAATTAGCGGCGATGGAAGGATTGAACCGGGGAGAAAAAGGAACCGGACTTACAATCATCGGCTTCCTGGCAGACGACCCGGAATTACCCTCGCCCCGGATGAAGACTACCCGCTATGGGATCCAGATTCCGAAATTATTGTCTCTGATGAGTTACCGGGATCCTGATGCTTTCGTTCCCGGAATTCAGGATATTTTGGACGGTTATACCTCCTATGAAGGAAAAGTTTACCCTTCTCTAGAACAACGGATGGCAAACGGACAAAAAGCTATCCAGGCTTTAAAAACCTATAAGCAAGCCGTTCAGGATAAAAATGAAAAGCAGGCGTCGGCTTCTCTCCGAATTCTGAAAGAAAACTATGCCGATTTCGGTTACGGATATCTGAACTCCCCCGATGAAGCTATTCCACCCGTGCGTCTTGTATTCTACAGTTTTCGCATCATGGTAGGCTTAGGCCTTCTCTTTATTCTCCTTTTTATTTTGTCCTGGTGGTATGCCCGGAAACGGAAATTCGAAAAATTCAGATTCATTCCCTATCTGGCCATTGCCTGTATACCTCTGGCTTACGTGGCTTCTCAGTGCGGCTGGATCGTCGCTGAAGTAGGACGACAGCCTTGGGTAGTACAAAATTTGATGCCGGTAAACGTAGCGATTACCCGTATCGCTTCCGGCTGGGTCGTAACGACTTTCTGGATGTTTGCCGTACTTTTTACCCTGCTTTTAATCGCTGAGGTCAAAATTATGTGTACGCAAATCAAAAAAGGTCCGAAAACCGTTCAGCAAAAAACTTCAGAATCTTAAAGCCGTTCAGTTATTCCGGCAAACGCTCAAACACGTAAATAAAAAATATATGGAACTAACGATATTACAACACTATTGGTGGATACTGATCTCCGTTTTGGGAGGTGCATTGGTATTTTTATTGTTCGTCCAAGGCGGACAAAGTATGCTTTATTCATTGGGGAAGACCCCGGAGGAACGGGACTTGATCGTCAATAGCCTGGGCCATAAATGGGAATTTACCTTCACCACCCTGGTGGTTTTCGGAGGTGCATTTTTTGCCAGTTTTCCTCTTTTCTACGCTACCAGTTTCGGAGGAGCCTACGTGGTCTGGATGCTGATCCTCTTTTGCTTCGTATTTCAGGCCGTCTCTTTCGAATACAGAAGTAAACCGAACAATTTTTTAGGACGGCGCACCTACGAAACTTTTTTAATGATCAACGGATATGTCGGCCCCATTCTGCTGGGAGCCGCCGTAGCTACTTTTTTCACCGGTTCTCCCTTTAAATTGGGTCCCATGCATAACGTTATCTGGGAAACTCCCTGGAGAGGACTGGACGCTTTATTTGTATTTACCAATTACCTGCTGGCTTTCGCCGTATTTTTCCTGGCGCGGGTCATGGCTTGCCTTTACTTTATCATCGATATCGAACATCCGGCGATTCAGCAACGTTGTCACAAGCAGCTCGGATACAATACCATACCTTTTCTCATCACTTTCCTACTCTTCCTCGCCCTCATTTTTGCCGGTAAGGGATATGGAATCAATCCTGAGGGAAATATAGAATTAATTCCTTACAAATATTTTTACAATTTGCTCGACATGCCGGTGAATACCCTGCTCTTCGCCCTCGGAATCATCGCCGTACTCTACGGTATCCTCAAATCCCTGCTCTGCCCCGGTTGGCAGAAAGGGATCTGGTTCGCCGCTCCCGGTACCATACTGACCGTAGTCGGACTCTTTATTATTGCGGGATTTAACAATACGGCATTTTATCCTTCTTCGACCGACCTGAATTCCTCCCTCACGATTTATAACGCCTCTTCTTCCGAATATACATTGAAAGCAATGTCCTATGTATCCATCAGTGTACCTTTTATTATAGCTTATATCTGGTACACCTGGCGAACGATGACCAAAAAACCGATGAATCTGGAGAACTTAAAAGAAACGGAAGACAAATATTAATCTAAAAAAACTGTGCTATGTTATTGACCACTACACCCAACATTGAAGGCAAAAAAATCACCCACTATTACGGTATTGTATCCGGCGAAACCATTATCGGAGCCAACATGTTCCGGGACCTGTTTGCAGGTATCCGGGATATCGTCGGAGGAAGATCCGGAGCTTACGAAGAAGTCTTGCGTAAAGCTAAAGAAACCGCCTTACAAGAGATGAGCGAACAAGCCCAACGCCTGGGTGCTAATGCGGTTATCGGCGTAGACCTGGATTATGAAACCGTAGGAGGAAGCGGCAGCATGCTGATGGTTACCACCAGCGGTACCGCCGTATTCACAGAAGATAAAGAATAATCTTCCAACGGGTGGGCGTCCTGTCCTTCATTAAAAATCGTGCGGAAAAACTTTTCCACACGATTTTTATTTGAGTTCCGGCTTGGATCTGCTCCGTCTCCCCTCCCCAACATTTACCGCAAACGCCGGTCAACCGCTCCCCTTCCTGCTTCCTCCTAACCACGAACCTGCTTTACTGCTGTTTTACCGGAGTAAGTACGAAATTAAAGGTATAATTTCCATAAGGCAATAAATAAGGCTCTAAAGGCCAAGCCCCCCAACTATCCCTACAGCCCAGTCCCATTTGCTTCAAATCAAAAGAAAGAGTAGTCAGCTCGCGGGGTTTCAATTCGCCCGAATGACGCTGATGTTTTTGTAATCCGTCGTCCAGATCTTCCTGCAAATAATTCAGGGCGGAAGCCGAAAAAGGCATATCCGACCGGATCATCAATCCCCTGCCGTCTATATCCGTCACTTTCCACCAACGGATATCCGACCTGGTCCCGGATTCCTGCGGACGGATATAAGGATAATATTGATCTTTTACCAGTTGACGATAATGCCCGATAGGCTGCGAATATTTTCGGTCGGCATAATTTTCCAGCGGACCTCTCCCGTAATAATCGATGCGATCGAAATGCGGAGGCATGACCAGCTGCATCCCGAAACGGAACAGATAAGGCATTTCCTTTTTGAATGCATCGGTCGTCAATTCCTCCTTTACCCGAATCTCTCCGGTATAATTCATTTCATAAATCATCTTCAGGCGGGCAGCGAGAGCCGGCAGGTCGTACTCAGCCGTTATCCGGACATTATTCCCTACATCCTCCAGCCGGAAAGATTTTTTCTTCATCATCGGATTCTTCCAAAGCAAAAATTTTTGCTGGAGACCCGCACCCATATCGTTGTCCGTAGGCGCCCGCCAGAAATTAGGTTTGAGGGCATATCCGTTCAAAAGCATTTCCAAACCGTTCAGGCGGATACTTTCCATCCATCCCGTTTTCTTGTTGAAAGTGACCGAAACTTCTTTACCGTTCAACACCGTATGCACCAAATCCTCATAAACCTCCACTTTGCGGTCTCCCTCGGTAATAGCAGTATGAAACGCATCGTATTTCTTTATCGGCAATTGTTCTTCCGCCACGGCATAACCGGCTGCAAGCAAAGGTTCGGCCCTTTTCAGTCTATAAGCTACGTTCAACAAAATCTCTCTTCCTTCAGGAATATCCGAAGTTCCGTATCCCAACGACACGATTCCGCTCTGCTGAGGCCCTATGGCTAGATGATCTACGATTCCTTCCCGCACCACTTTTCCCTCATTCATCACTTGCCATTCCAGATAATATCCCGACAGATCGATAAAGAAATTCTCGTTATACACTTTTATTTTTCCTTCCGATAAGTCCACCGGCGTAGTCTCTATCGACTGTTGCACTTTCCGCACTTCAAAAAGATGAGGATTCGGCACCCGGTCGGGACTCACCAAACCGTTACAATTAAAATTATTGTCCGAACCGTCGTATTTCCCATAATCTCCTCCATAGGCGTAAATCATATCTCCTTGCGCCGTATAAGCACGGAACGCCTGATCCACAAAATCCCATATAAAACCTCCCTGTAATTTGGGATACCTGCGCATCATATCCCAATATTCTTTAAATCCTCCCTCCGAATTGCCCATCGCATGAGCATATTCACACAGGATCAGCGGCCGCGGATCTGTATTTTTCGCCCATTTTTCCAAGGTCTCCAACCGGCTGTACATCGGACAAAATACATCGGTATGGGCTGAAGTGCCGGCCCTTTCGTATTGGACAGGGCGGCTGTTGTCCCGGGCTTTTATCCATCGGTAGCAAGCCTCGAAATTAGGGCCGTCCCCTGCTTCATTCCCCATAGACCAGAAAATAACGGACGGGTGATTTTTAAAAGCTTCCACCATACGTTGATTCCGTTCCAAATGGGCCTGAGCATAAGCCGGATCTTTGGCCAGGGTATGTTCACCATAGCCCATTCCGTGTGATTCCAGATTGGCCTCGCACACCAGATAAATCCCGTATCGATCACACAACTCGTACCACAACGGATCGTCGGGATAATGACAGGTACGCACGGCATTGATGTTATTCTCCTTCATCAGACGGATATCTTCGATCATCCGGTCCCGGCTGACGACATATCCCGTCAACGGATCCATTTCATGCCGGTTGACACCCTTGAATAAAACCGGTTTCCCATTGACCAGAATTTGACCGTCGCCCTGCTCGATCTTCCGGAAACCCACCTTCTGAGGAATAACTTCCAGTACTTTCCCCTTAGCGTCCTTTACAGTTACGAATAAAGTATATAAATAAGGGGTTTCAGCACTCCATTTCCTGGGATTTTCCACTTGTAAAACCGCTCTCACTTCTCCTTTTGTATCGGGCTTTGCTTCCATCCCCTTTATTTTACGTCCCTCGGCATCGTATAAAACCAAACCGGTTTTAACGGATGCTTTCCGGTTAAAGGTCAGTTGTATATCCAGCAAGCCGTCCCGGTAAGCCGTGTCCAGGTCAGGACGGATAAAAAGGTCTTCCACATGCACAGGCGTACGGGCATATAAATACACTTCCCGGGCTATACCGGAAAGCCGCCAAAAATCCTGATCCTCCAGGTAACTACCGTCACACCAGCGATAAATTTGCAGGGCAATCAGATTTTTCCCTGCCTTCAAATAAGGGGTGAGATCGAACTCTGCGGCCATTTTACTGTCTTCACTATAGCCGACGAAACGTCCGTTCACCCAGACATATAAATTAGAGGTGGCGGAGCCTACATGCAGATAGATCTGCTTCCCGTTCCAACCGGCCGGAAGATCGATGACTTTGCGGTAAGAACCTACGTGATTATTACGGGCCTCCACCAAAGGAGGATGGGGAGCAAACTGATTGGCCCAGGCATACCCCACATTTTTATAAACCGGATTCCCGTATCCATTTAATTCCCATATTCCCGGTACCGGAAAATTCACCCAATGGTTATCCTCGTATTCCGGTTTATAAAAATCCAACGGACGATCGTTAAGATCTTTCACCCAATTGAATTTCCAAAGTCCCTCCAAGGACATATAATTCGAAGCCTGCCGCTTATTCCCGTCCCAGGCGCACTTTTCCCCCGGATAAGCAAAATAAGACGCCCGGGTCGGCTTACGGTTAATCTGGTTTTTTTCAGGATTTAACCATTCTTTTTGCTCCGCAAACGCGAAGGTAACCCGGATCAACAACAATAACGTCAATAACTTTTTCATAGAATACAATTTATGATTAGCACTGTGTCAGGCTTTTATTCTTTATTCCTTTTCCGATACCGCCGGCCGGTAACCCTCTCGTTCTTTTCTCCGTTTAGATTCTCCCTTATTTTAAAAAACAGGACAGGAATAATAAAAATTCACCCAACGGAGACAAAATTAAATAATTTTCTCAAATCTGAAAAAACAGGGAGGCCTGAAAAGACCTCCCCACAAGTTTCCTTTTACAAAAAAGACTACATATAACTGGAATTATCCCAACAATGCGTACATAATTCTTCCTTAGGCAAGCCGATGGCTTTTACCAGATCGTCCAAACGCTGGAACTGTAAAGAATCTAACTGCAGATGCTGGCACATAACTTTTACCATCACTTTATACTTCTCCGAATCCGGGTCGGAATAAGGTCTGAGAATTTCTTCGGTCAGCTCGGATGTACCTTCCAGATCCCGGATCACCCGGCGCGCAAATAAATCAAAAGTAGAACGGGAAGTAGAGAAGTTTAAGAAACAACAAGGATAAATGAGCGGAGGACAAGCAATCCGGATATGAACTTCCTTTACTCCGCATTCTCTCAATTTCACGACATTATCTTTCAATTGCGTTCCCCGAACGATGGAATCATCTAAGAAAACGATGCGGGAATTCCGCGTAAAGGCCTCGTTAGGCAGTAATTTCATCTTAGCGACCAAATCGCGCATACTTTGATTCTGGGGCATAAAACTTCGGGGCCAGGTCGGTGTATATTTCACGAAAGGACGCTTATAGGGGATTCCCTTGGCATTGGAATACCCGATAGCGTGTCCGACTCCGGAATCCGGTATGCCCGCAGCGAAATCGGCCTGCAAGGTATCCCGTTGGGCCATAGCAGCTCCGCAACGGTAACGGGCATCTTCTACATTGATCCCTTCATAATAGGCTGAAGGATAACCGTAATATACCCACAGGAAAGAACAGATTTGCTTCCGGCATCCCGGAACTGTAATGGAAGTAAAACCGTCTTTAGACAAACGTATCGTTTCGTGCGGACCCAGGTCCCGGACGATAGTATATCCCAGATTGGTGAAAGAGGAACTTTCGCTCGCAACCACATAGCCGTAATCGTTTTTTCCGATAATAACGGGAGTTCGCCCGTATTTATCCCGCGCGGCATAAATGCAATGATCCGTCAAAACCAGAAAAGAACAGGAGCCTTTGACGGTCTCATACACCCTTTCGATCCCCTCCTTAAAAGTTTCTCCCTGATTGATCAGGATGCTGATGACTTCCGTCGGATTTATCACCGAACCCGATAATTCGGCAAAATGAATTTTTTCTTTCAGAAGCTGTTCGGTAATTTCTTCCAAATTATCGATACGGCCTACGGTGACAACCGAAAACCGGCCCAAATGGGAAGTTACCGTGATGGGTTGGGATTCCATGTCACTGATGACACCGATCCCCAGGTAAGATCCGGTAAAACGCTCCAGTTCCGGTTCAAATTTATTCCGAAAATAAGCACTTTCAATACTGTGGATGGACCGGACAAAATCTTTTCCGTTAAAAAACGCCATCCCGGCCTTTTTCGTACCAAGATGAGAATGGTAATCCGTACCATAAAATACATCCGCAACACACTCTTTCCGTGAAACACACCCAAAAAATCCGCTCATAAATACGTCTTTAAAAGTTTGTGCACAAAATTATAATAAATTCCACAGATAAAAACGGCTATTTTTAAATTTTCATTTTCTATTTTCATTTACTTGACTATCTTTGCTTTGTAAAAACGATTAAAATGACGCATACATTACTAATGATCGGAACACCGGAAATTATTTTCATCGTAGCGGTTGTACTGCTCTTTTTCGGAGGAAAAAAGATTCCGGAATTAATGAAAGGTCTGGGAAAAGGGGTGAAAAGTTTTAAAGACGGCATGAACGGAATTGAGGACGATTTAAAAGACAAGCCGGAAGATAAAAAACCATAATCGCCTAGTCATCCCTTATGAGTGATAACAAGGAAGAAAACATGACTTTCTGGGATCACCTCGAAGAATTTCGAAAAGTTATTTTTCGGGGGGGGGTCGTGGTTGTCGTTTTCGGAGTACTTGCCTTTCTCAATAAAGAAATCCTTTTCGACATCGTATTCGCCCCCCATCGCTCTGATTTCATTACCTACCGGGTTCTTTGCCGCCTGGGCGATTTATTGCATATGCCCTCCTTATGTCCGGAAGACTTCCAGGTGGAATTGATCAACACTCAGCTCGCGTCACAGTTTCTGACGCACATGAGCGTATCGATATATGCCGGTTTTCTCATCGGATCCCCCTATATCGTTTACCTCCTTTTCAATTTTGTAAAACCGGCCCTATATGAAAACGAACGGAAATATTCCTACCGGGTTCTTTTATCCGCTTTCCTTCTTTTTTTCAGTGGAATATTGCTGAATTACTATGTGATATTTCCGCTTTCTTTCCGTTTTCTCGGGACGTATCAGGTAAGTGAATTCGTGGTAAATAAAATCACTTTATCTTCTTATATGTCTACCTTTACCATGCTCTCCCTGATGATGGGACTGGTATTTGAAATACCTGTGCTTGCGTTTTTCTTTGCTAAAATCGGTATGCTTCAAGCTTCTTTTTTAAAAAAATACCGGCGTCATGCTTTCGTGCTCATTTCTGTGATCGC